>CATLDS010000033.1 GCA_949902685.1 uncultured Christensenellaceae bacterium
ACCAGAAACACAGCAAGTACCCATACCACGAGCGACAACTGCTGCGTGAGAAGTCTGTCCACCACGTACGGTGAGGATTCCTTGAGCATATTTCATACCCTCAATATCCTCTGGACTGGTCTCTAGACGAACTAGTATAACCTTATTACCCTTCTTACCCTCTGTAACAGCATCCTCTGCAGTGAACACAATAGTACCAGCAGCAGCACCCGGACTCGCTGCGATACCTTTACCTACTACATTATTCTTATCTGCATTTTTAAGAGCGGTAGTATCAAATGTAGGATGTAGTAACATATCTAGTGTCTTAGCATCAATCTGCATCAATGCTTCCTCTTCACTAATCATTTTCTCATCAATCAAATCGCAAGCAATCTTAATAGCAGCCGCTGCAGTACGTTTACCATTACGAGTCTGTAGCATATAAAGTTTCTTATCCTCGATAGTGAACTCCATATCCTGCATATCACGATAATGATTTTCAAGTGTTTTACAAATATCTTGGAATTGCTTATAACAAGCAGGCATAACCTCTTTCATCTTCTCAATTGGCATAGGTGTACGAACACCTGCAACAACGTCTTCACCCTGTGCATTCATTAAGAATTCGCCCATTAAGCCCTTCTCTCCAGTCGCTGGATTACGAGTAAATGCAACACCTGTACCAGATGTCTCACCCATATTACCGAATGCCATCATCTGCACATTAACTGCTGTACCCCAAGAATATGGAATATCATGATCCATACGATAGATATTAGCTCTAGGGTTATCCCATGAACGGAATACTGCCTTAATAGCCTCGAATAATTGCTCTTTAGGGTCGGTTGGGAATGGCTTACCAATCTGTTTCTTGTATTCAGCCTTGAATTGAGTAGCAAGTTGCTTTAAATCATCTGCTGTCAAATCCACGTCGAAAACTACACCCTTCTTCTCTTTCATCTGGTCGATAAGTTTCTCAAAATACTTCTTACCTACTTCCATTACGACGTCACTGAACATTTGAATAAATCTTCTGTAGCAGTCCCATGCCCAACGTGGATTGCCACTCTTCTTAGCAAGAGTCTCTACAACGTCCTCGTTGAGACCTAGATTTAGGATAGTGTCCATCATACCTGGCATTGATGCACGTGCACCTGAACGTACTGACACTAGCAATGGATTAGTCTTATCACCGAACTTCTTACCAGTAACCTTCTCCATCTTCTCGATATTCTTCATAATTTGTGCTTGAATATCTTCATTAATCTTCTTGCCATCCTCGTAGTACTGTGTGCAGGCTTCAGTGGAAATAGTGAAACCCTGTGGAACTGGCAAACCAATCTTAGTCATTTCAGCTAGATTAGCACCCTTACCACCTAATAGATTACGCATACTAGCGTTACCTTCGCTAAACATATAAACATATTTTTTAGCCATATACTTTCTCCTTTTATTTAGTACGTTATTAGGATAAAAAAATTAAATAAAAAAAGCAAGTGAATTAGACTGTTATTTTTAATTTGGGTATTGACAAAAGTATCACTGCGTGATAATATGAGGATAGTTTAAATTTCAAGGAGACAAATATGAAATATAAGAATATTGACGATGCCATAAAAAGCGGATACAAACTACACATCTTCATCTCAGGTGGTGGTCTTAGAGTGTGCAGACTAGAAGATTACGATGGTAGTGATAGAGACGTCGCAAAAGGTAATAAACTCGTTGCTTACGGTGAACATATCAACCTTGTTCCCGCTCTTAAAAAGGTAGATGAGAATATTATCACACATGCACCATACGAGACTGAGTATTATTCTGGTAATGCTAATGCTGATTGCGAATTAGATAAAATTATACTTAGAGGTGAAACTATCGATATTATACCTTGTGAGGATGCTCATACGTGGCAAGAAGGCAAGGTCGTAAAAGCGGGTGACACATTAGGTGATAGATGTTACAATGTGAATGCCGTAACTATTATTGTAAAATCGTTAGGTGTTGAAATACTTAGATTAGTAGGAGCAGATGTGAATGAAGTACTTAACCGTGCTGAAGCAGAGGCCAAGTATATTAATACTAATGGTGTGACAACTATATAGAAAATGAGCGAAATGCTCATTTTTTATTTCAAAAACCATTGACAAACTTGCTTGTAAAAGTTATAATCACCATGCTAACTAGAGGTAAATATGAAATATAAAGAAATTGATAAAGCAATAAAAAACAATAAAGTAAAAGTAGAAGTATCTTGCCAAACATATTATGGTTACTCTTCTATTGCTGCACGTGTAGATAATCGTAGAGGTGAATTGGTTACATATGGCTGTCATGGTAGCATTAAAAAAGCGTTAATTGAGGCTGATAATAATCTCAAGGCTGATTTTTGTTGTGGTATAAGTTATTCTAATTTGGTAGAAAAGGGTGGTAGAAGCAAAGACTCTAATCTAGACACTCTAATACTTAATGGACACGTTATATATCTAACCAAATCCAATGAAAATGTAAGTTCTAATAACAACATTATGCAAGGCGTAGTTGATTTGTTGCGTTTCACACGTATTGATATCACAGTAGTGAAAAATGGTCGTAATGTAATTCATCAAACAGGTGCTAACATAGATGAAGCCCTATATAAAGCAGAAGCAGAAGCTAAAGTAATAGTTGAGAATGGTATTATTTACTAAAAAAGAGCGTGTGCTCTTTTTTAAATAAATTCGAATGATTTGATGTCAATGCTATACTTGATATAGATAATATTATGTAATAATCGTGTTATTTGTTTGAGTGTTGCCGTATTCTCTATCTCAACATCAAATGACTTATCATTAATTAATTTAAGAGTTTTATATACAGTCTTATCTATTTGAATAGCGTTAGGAGTACGTGATGAGGTAAACTCACCAGATTGCTTATCTAGATACACATAATCTGTATCGGTGAACTCCACTCTCATACCTGTGAAATCTATAAATTTCAATATATAGTCAATCAAAGATATATATTCATTATGCTCTTCGATATTCTTCAAACTTGATAATGATAGTAAAAATAAATCTTCTTCCTTCTTCTCTACTGGTATAATAGACTTAATCATATCAAGAACTATATATCCGCAGATTGTCTTACTATAATTAGATAAAATATTATAGAACGTGTCAATTACATTAGCACTAGTTATCGTTTTAAGACCATTACGTTCATTAACATTAAACTCTGCGAACATAAATGGTTGCGCGACTGATTTTAATTTTGCCTTATCTTTCTTAACTCCAGTAAATTTTGCACTAATTATACCCTGTTCCAATGTAAAAATGGAAGCGAGTTTGTCCGCCTCCTTATAGTCTGTTAATTTCAACACTATTCCTTTGTATCTTGTATCCATGTTTTAACTAAGCGATAAGTCGTTTGTATCTTGAAAATCATCCAAAAGTATAGGAGTGTGTGTCTTCTCGATTGATTTCATTGCCATGAAAAATTCAATACGTCCAGTTAAATTGAATAACCTTCTATAACTTTTGATAAGTAATTTAGTTTCTTCCATACAACACTCCTTTTAATTCTTATTCTATATTTTATGTTATGCTAAAAATTTTATACTTTGTTATTAATTCTATTCTTCGACATTTAATCCAAAGTCTATAATTGCTTTATCGTCGTTCCTCCAATTTGCCTTCACTTTGACAAATATCTCTAGATTGACTTTATCTCCTACTAATTTCTCAATAGAAATGCGAGATTTAGTAGAAATTTCTTTAATCATGCTACCATTCTTTCCTAAAATTATTGCCTTATGTCCCTCTTTCTCGCAATATAAATCCGCAAATATGTGAATAGGAGTTTCGTTCTCTCGATAATCTGTAACCACAACTTGAACACCATGAGGAATTTCGTCATCTAATAACAAAAGTGCTTTCTCTCGAATAATCTCAGCGCACATATGTCGTAAATTCCTATCAGTATACTCATCTACTGGATAGTATCTCATCTCGTGGTCATATGTTGGTAAGAAGTTCTTAATCATGTCTATTAAGACATCGCAGTTCTTACCCTTAAGTGCAGACAATGGCAATATTTCATCCACTTTTGCTATACTTGATAATTCTGCTAACTGAGGATATAATTTCTCGTATTTAACTTCATCTATCTTATTGATAATCAATATCTTCTTCGCTGTAGCCGTTACCCTTTTTATAAGGTTATTATATTGCTCTAATAATGGCTTTTTAGCACTTATTAGCATCAATACAATCTCTGTATCTAACTGTGCATTAGCGATATGTTTATCCATAACGTCATCTACTTTATTCGCACGCTTGTGATAACCCGGAGTATCTAAAAACACTATCTGTGAATTATCATCGTTATATATACCAGTAATATTCTCGCGTGTGGTTTGTGTCTTAGGACTAACTATAGCGACACGTTCTCCTACTAGAGTATTAATAAGGGTGCTTTTACCCACATTAGTCTCACCAATTATAGTCACAAATCCGCTCTTGAATGCTATATCACGAGTGATATTCAAATTGTCTAATACCTTTTTCTGCATATTGGTCATTAACTCTTCATCCTGCTTCTCTACATGGTCATATCCGCATAGATGTAACATACCATGACAGAATAAGAAACAAACTTCTCGTCTAAATGAGTGTCCGTAAGTTTTAGCCTGCTCGCTCGCTCTATTCTCACATATAAATATGTCTCCAATGGTGAGTGTTGCATCAACGGGATCTAGGTCAAACTTATACTGAGAAAGTTTTAGTTTCTCACCTACTCGTAATTCGGTGTATGGATATGATAGTACGTCGGTTACAGCATCGATATTTCTAGTAGTTCTATTGAGTTCTCTAATGCGCTCTTCTGTGACAAATTCGAGATTTACCTTAATTTTTTTAGGCAAAGAGAGCAATCTAGATATTTCGTCATGAATTCTAGATAAATCTTGTCTCAATTCGTCAATTTGCACATTAAGAAAATTAATCATTAATCAATCCTTGTAATGTTATAGTAGTGCAAGCGTACATCGTGTCTAATACGATATTAACCTCTGTCTTTTCATCAAGTCTAGTGGTATAATCTATTAGATTATTCTCTGCCTCAAGTCTACTTCTCTCTATCAAAGATTGTTTCTCAGCATCGAAATCATGTGTTATTTCTCTGGTCTCCAATTCGTAGTACTTAATGACTTCTCGCTTAAGTGGCACAAGGTCGCTTACATTCTCATTATAACTGACGACTTCAAAAAGAGCAAACGAATTTCTATTTCTGCCCCAAAATATGTCATGCCCGAATAGTTTATATCTATATGCAGTGGTTAACCTACCCGTACGTACTAGAACCGACTCTACCCTAGACATTTGGACTTTTGATATGACATACATAGTAGCCTCAATTTCTGCTAAAGGTTTCACACTCACCTTCTCTCCATTAGCATTTACATTGAACGGAAGCACTAAAATATCACCTTTATTAACATAATCGCCCACTTTCACATTAGTTGTACCCGTGATAACATTAATATTTGTGATAATCCCGCTGGTTTTCGCACAAATAGGAGCGTATTCCTCCTCAATGTATACCAGTTTTTCACTCAAATTAATAATAATGGCAGTACCCTCACGGATTACTGACACCTGTGCAATGCGGTCGTAATTATTAAGTAAAATGTTTTCTATCTCTTCACTTGATTGCCTATTAATTTTACCTACTCGAACACCATTCTGCTTGAGAACTTGTACAATGTCCGCCTCGGTCAAATTTTCAATTCCATACACTCTAATTTGCCATGTATAATTACTAGCAAACAGCAAAAATATCATACCAAAAAATACACCCAGTACTAAACCTAGATTAGCTAGCAAAATTTTAGGAATACGTTTAACACCTCCTAGAGATTTCACGACTTTATAATTAGCAATATATCGCTTTACTTTCTTCTCATCTCTGTCATTAATATCAAATGTCACTCTATTGTGCTCGTAGCGTGAAACATTATATAGTGTAATCTTTTTTAAATATAATTTCTCCAACGGGATATATAAAATTTTATTGGCCTAAAGTTACTAATGCACCTAGTTATTATAATCTTTACTTTGAGACTCAATATATTGATTTTTTGCATAGATATGCTATTAAAAGAAATACAGCAATTTTTACAGAAGGCCCAATGTTTTCCTTAGTATTGATGTGTGCAATTATGTTTTATTATAGATTTGGCAGGGAATATAAATTTCCCAAATATCAAATTTGGATTTATA
>CATLDS010000034.1 GCA_949902685.1 uncultured Christensenellaceae bacterium
GGAGCAGTACTTATAACATATGCATACAATTGGAACCCATATTCTGCTTACTGGATATCGTTTGGAGTGGTTGTATTCACCATTATATTTTCGTTTATACTAAAAGAGCCATCTAAATTCCAATCATCTAATATAAGCATTGATGGGAAAGTTGAAGAAGTCAAAATAAATAAACCAGCGAAAGCTGATTCATATCTTAAGATACTAGCATCAGGATTTGTACTAAGTTTGCTCATTTATATGTTCGTATTTAGAGGCGTAGTGTCTATTGCGGGTAGTAGTTTGAAAATGTACTTGCAATTCTTGATAGGAGAAGGTGCGATTCCAGTATGGGCATTTGGTTATATTTATGGTGCTATGAAATTATGCGTAGCAATCTCTACCAAATATCAATTCAAATATAATCTTAAATTTGGAGTAAGGTGTTTATTAATCTTCAATGGATTGGCGATTGTTACATTCTTAGTGAATGGTGTGGTCTTCTTAATTAATCCTACAGCTATAGGTTCAATGATTACGATTATATTATTATCGTTTGTTCAAAATGGAATAAGGTCACCGAATGAAATATTTGTGAATAATTACCTACAAGTGTGCTCACCTAAGAAAAATCATGAGAAATTATATGCATTGAAGACGATGGCGTCATATATGGGATATGCTATAGTAAGTATGCTTTATGCTGGACTCTTAAGTGCATTTGGAGATAATTATGGTTGGACATCTATTGTATATGTCGCTATAATGGCAGTGCCTATTATTATATCTGTCGGGCTGTTCATTCGCTTGATATGCAAAAAATACGCACAAAAATATACGATTATTAAAGATGAATATACAAAAGATTAGGGCGGATACACGCCCTTTTTTATCGTCTCTATCGAGGAATTTTTTAGGACAGATTTAGTACTTGATATGAATAAATAATGTATTTTTTCAATGATATGCTTTTTAATGGATGAATAGTTTATGAATTCGAGTATATTTTACCTTGTTTTGCATATAGACATTTTTGAATTTATATGTTAGAATTATACAGAAAGGTAAATTATGATAAATGATACACTAAAAACTAGAGAAGTTAAATTTGATATGAATACCAAATTGAATGATATGAAGAAGTTTGTATTGAGAAATTATGCAATAGAATTTTTAAAATATACTGGCGAGATTAATCCTAATAAGTTTTATAAAATCAATAGTTATTTTTGGGCAAACTCATGGACAATTAGGGTAGATGTGACAAGAAAAATATTGGGTTTCAAACATACTAAGAATTATCTCTTTAGTTTGGATACTAATAAAGTTCAACAGATACTGCCAGAATCTGCACCTAATGAATATGCATATAATGTAAAAAAGGGTGTTTCTAACCCAGATTCATATCTTCCTCAAGTTACTTTCTTATAGTTTGTATTGAGAGAATTAGATAATCAAGCTAAGGATTTCAATATAGATGTGGAAGTTCGCGAATACGATATAATTCCAGGAATTCATATTTAACCATAATAAAATTAAACATTTTTAATGAAAAAAGACTGAATATCTCAGTCTTTTTTGGTGAGTCGCACATACTATTTTGAAACGAATTGATTGCTGGCATAATAACCTAATACTCCATCAAAGCAACCTCATAGCACATATCGTATCCTTCTTAATGCTGCTGTCTTCCAACCCTGACATGATTCGTAGGGCAATATTGTACAAGACCCTAATTTCAACATATTAGGAGACTACTCAACACAACCAAGTGCGCCCCTAGATAGTCATTCAGCCCCACTGTAGTGGATTGTGGGTAACAGGGCACCACTAGCTCCCCGCCTAGTACAACTCGAGGGTATTCTATAATATAATGATTTAAAATGCAAGTGTTTTATTAAAAATTGAGCATTTGTACAAAATGTGTCAAAAAACAATCTGTTTTATTTGTGATTAACGCAGAATTTTGATATAATTTAATAGGAGAATTGTATGAAAACAACTAATGCAGAGAGATTTATAGAGGCGTATAACAAGATTGATTATAGCCTTCGTTCTATCTATGATTTCAAACGAAGTATGGCATTCAACGATGTGGTGAGACGAAGTGTAGTGCTTAATTCGGTTGTGAGGAAGTATGAAGACGACCTCATAGATTTCGGTAGACTGCGCAATGCTATTATCCACAATGGTAATTATAAAGTTACTATTGCAGAGCCACATGATGACGTTGTGGCAAAGATTGAGAAACTAGCAAGTCTAATCTCAGAGCCACCTGTCGCTATTGATAGAGTGGGGAATAAAGAGGTAATAATTATATCTAGTGACATGAAGATAGGTAAGGCAATGGAACTATTGGCGCGTACTGGATATGCTAATCTACCAGTATATACTGGAGATAAATTAGATGGTATTCTAAATGCTAGGAAATTGGTTACTGTACTGGGTAATAGAGTCGCTGATGGTATCAATCTGCAAGAATATATTGATACTACTAAAGTAGACACTATTCTTAGTGAAATGGGCGATGATTACTATTTCATGTTGGCAGATGAATCATTATCTATAGATGAGGCTATGAATTTCTTTGAAAATAATAGAAAATTGCTCATCATTTTGATAACAAAAGATGGCAAAGATAGCAGTAAGCCACTAGCAATTATATCCTCTGCTGATATAATTGATATGAAGAGAATTTTGGACGTATATTAATGAGAGTAGCAACTGATTGGAAAGATTATAAAGTATTATCTACCGCGAATGGAGAGAAATTGGAATCTATTGGTGGATATACTTTTTTACGTCCTGACCCACAGGTGATATGGAATACTGATAAGAAGTTATCCACACGTGTAGATGCGGTATACAAACGAACAGAGAATAAGTCGGGTGAATGGGTAAAATCTAAGCGCTTACCAAAAAGTTTTGTTATTTCTAGAAAAGGTGTTAAATTTCACATAGAACCAATGAGTTTTAAGCACATATGCCTTTTCCCAGAGCAAGCAGTTAATTGGGATATAATGAGAGATTTAATATCCAAAGAAAAGCGACCAGTTAAAGTATTAAATCTATTTGCTTATACTGGTGCTGCGAGTGTTGAATGTGCATTGGCTGGAGCATTGGTTACGCATGTGGACGCATCAAAGAGCATGAATGATATTGCTAAAACGAATGCTGAACTAAACAATATAGACAACATTAGATTTATATTAGATGATTGCATCAAGTTCGTAGAGCGAGAGATTAGACGGGGCAACAAGTATGATGCTATTATAATGGATCCACCTTCGTTTGGCAGAGGACCGAAGGGTGAGACTTGGAAGATCGAAGATAATATTTTTGATTTTGTTAAATTGTGTGCAAAAGTATTGAGTGATAACCCGTTATTCGTGTTAATTAATAGTTATACTACAGGATTGCAACCTACAGTAATGGCAAACATACTTAATGTGACAATACCTAAAGGTAGAACTGATAGTTATGAAGTAGGGTTGCCGACCGACGAGAATGGTGTAATACTACCATGCGGATGTAGTGCAATCAAGACATTTAAGTAGAGGAGTTTATGGAGAGAGAGCCAAAGATTGTATTCGAAGACAATCATATAATAGTGGTTATTAAGCCACACAATATTTCAGTCCAAGCAGATGATTCGCACGACCTGGATATGTTGACCTTGATTAAGGATTATATCAAGATTAGAGATAATAAAGCGGGCAATGTATTTTTAGGTCTAGTACATAGACTAGATAGACCAACGGGTGGCGTAATGGTATTCGCCAAGACGAGCAAGGCGGCTAAAAGATTATGTGACCAATTAAAAAATAAAGAACTAACTAAGCATTATCTATGTGTGGTTAATGGTAGACCGCAAATAGTAAGCAACAGATTGATTACTTATCTAAAGAAAGATAGTAAGACTAATACCGTGAAGATTGCACCTAAACTAGAAGAGGGGGCGAAAGAGGCTATCCTTGAGTATAATGTAATTGAGACTATGGACAAGTTATCACTGATTGAGATAAACTTAATCACAGGTAGAAGTCATCAAATACGAGTACAGATGGCTAAACAATTAAATGTTCCAATATATGGCGATTTCAAATATGGAGACAAAGATCATGGCGGTAATCTTGCACTATGGGCTTATGAATTAGATTTCAAACATCCTATTACTAAACAGGATATGAAATTTAAAGTTGCACCAGATTATGAAAATTTAGCATTCCAGAAATTTGAAAATACGATTTCAAGTTTGATAAATTAGAAAAATTTCTCTATTTTTTCAATTATTTTACGGTTTTTTATGAAAAAATCACTAAAAAAATAAAAATTATACTTTAATCATAAAATTTAAAAATAAATACGAAAAAACAGAAAATTTAGTTCTAAAAAAATATTAAAAAATTTTTCAAAAAGGTATTGACTATATCTTAAAATAGTGCTAAAAGTATGGTAGTTTATAGATGAATATAAGGAGTATTTATGAGTAAATTAGCAGTATTTGAATTAGGAGTTAACGATATCAAATTGACTGTTTTTAAATATACAGCGAATGGTTATTTTGCCGTGGATTTTCAAATTGTAGAGCCAGTGAAATTGACTCAAGATATGGAGAGAGATGGTTATATTAAACCAGCCAGAATTCAAGAGACAATTTCTATATTAAAGAATTTTAGAAGAATAGTAGATAATGCCAAGATTGAGAGTTACATCTGTTATGCTAGTCCTATTATTGCCAATGCGAGAAATCAAATAGCATTCCTAGACGAAGTATATAAAACTGTTTCACTTTATTTTAAAGTATTGACGAGCGATGAGCAAATATCGGCTCTACATAGCGCTATTATGTATTCGTTCTCTATGACACGTGGAGTGTTGGTCCAAGTGGGTGATTATTCGACTGAGATAATTAGATTTAATAGAAGAGTTATCAACCATAGCATTTCACTTCCTATCGGTACAGTTAATTTGTTAGAGAAATTGACAGAGAGCAGTATGTCGGCTAGACTGGATAAAGTAGTAGATATCTTCACTAAAGAATTAAAGAAACTTAACTGGTTATATAATCTAGATGAAGATTCGGAATTCATTGGAGTAGGCGAAGTATTTAGTTCATTAGGTAAATTATCTAGGAAAGCTACTCATTATCCTATGGATTTGGCACACAATTACGAAGTTACGCAGGAAAGTTTCCAGAATGTATATAATTTAATTCGCGGATTGGATTTAGACAAGGCTAAGAAATTAAAGGGCATTTCGGACAAGCGAGCAGATGTCATAGCGGTAGGTTTAGCGATTGTTAAGTCTATGTTTAATGAATTCATTCGTTCAGCAGTCAAAGTATCTACGAACGGAGAGATGTACGGCATAGTTGCTAAAAATCTATTAGGACAGACAGGTGAGAAGCCATTATTGGATATATTGGGATATTCGCTTAGTTCGATTAACGAATTCTATCCAACTAATGTAAACGCTGATAATAACTATGCGCTAGCAGTTATCCTATATAAGCAGTTAAAAGTGCTACATAAATTAACTCGTCCGTATGTGAAGGTTCTTAGAATAGCGGCTAGTTTATGTATGGCGGGTAAACGTATTTCATTCGAGAATTACCAGAAAAATAATTTCCCAGTAATACTCAACAGTTCTATATATGGAGCTTCTCACAGGGATATAGTTTTAGCAGCATTTGTTGCCGCTAGCCAAAATATAGATGACTTCAGCCTTAACGAATGGGTAAGGTACAAAGATTTAGTTAGTGATGAAGACTTAGATGCGGTGAAGAAATTAGCAATCATTATCAAAATGGCTACAATGCTAAATATTACTAACTCTAATTCGGTTAAGGATATTGCATGTGATGTTCTTGGAGACACAGTAATATTGAAGACAGAAGTGGAACGTGACGCTACTCTAGAGATTAGTCAGGCAATGTCTATTGCTGGTGACTTTAGAAAAGTTTATGGTAAGAATTTACAAATTTTATAGGGGTGAATATGTATAATATCGACTTAGCCATTAAGTTTGGTAGCAATGAGATAATTATCTATAGAAAAGGATTAGGTGTTATAGCGAAAGAGCCAGCATATCTTGCTGTCAGCGAGTCAGGGTCTAAAGTGAAAGTTCGAGCATATGGAAAGAATGCGGAGAAAATGTTTCAAACTAGACCTAATCAAATTGAGGTATATCGTCCTATTATGAATAGTGAAGTTATTAATGAGAAAATGGCTACTATTTTAATGAGCGAAATACTTAAGAA
>CATLDS010000035.1 GCA_949902685.1 uncultured Christensenellaceae bacterium
GTATTGTGAAGAAGTTGAGTTTTAAGTTCTAAAAATATTTTTTCTTCTAATTTTAATGCTTCTTCGTGTGATGATAAGACTTCTTCTTCAAATTTCTTAAGTTCTTCAGTAATATATCTTTCATTATTTGATATGGTTTGTTTACGAATATAATCAAAAGGTACCATATCACTAAACTGCTTATTAACCTCAATATAATAACCGAATACTCTGTTATAACCAATTTTTAAATTCTTAATACCAGTATTTTCACGTTCTCTGGCTTGAATTTTTACGATGAAATTTTGAGCATCATCTTTCATGTTTCTAAGTCTATCAAGATTAGGATTAAACCCCTCACGGATGTACCCACCATCTTTAGTTAGAGCTGGCGCATTTTTATCAATGGTAGAAACAATTAGATTAGATATGTCACTAGTGTCTATAATTTTATTTGCTAACTCTTTTAAATTTTCATTGTTTGATGTTAAAAGTACTTGCTTGATTTTAGGTGTGTTTTGTAAAGAATAAGCGAGAGATAAGCAATCTCTAGGTGAAACATTACCATACGCTACTCTACCAGCCGTACGTTCAATGTCTTGGATGTTACTTAATATATTGTTTAATTCTGTCCTGAGAATAGAATTGTGTACTAAGCAGTCGACCATAGATAGACGATTATTAATTTGATGTTTATCTTGGAGTGGTTGGCGAATCCAGTTACGTAGTAATCTAGAACCGCCACTTGTTTTACTTTCATCGAGTACCCAAAGTAGACTGCCATATTTCCCACCATCACGCATGGTTTGCTCAATCTCAAGATTTCGCCTAGTATTAGTATCAACATACATATATTGTTCGCTTTTAATGAGATTAGGCATATTTAAATGTTTCAATTCTCTTTTCTGTGTCTCATGGAAATACTGAAGCAATGCACCAATAGCACATATTCTAGGTTTAGAATCAAAATCATAACCTTTGGTTGAACTGATATCATATTGTTTCAAGATAATTTTTTCAGCACTGCAGTAAGAAAATGCCCATTCGTGGTATTGATTAAAGCGATATTTATCACTTGACTGTGTGCAAGGTAAATTCGCACTAATATCATATACCTCTTGATTACATAAGATTTCACTAGGCATTATGCGTATAATTTGATCGTTTATGTACCCTTCAATGTTAGAGCCTGTGTATTCAGCTACCTTAAATTCTCCAGTAGATAAGTCGCTATAAGCGTAAGATATTGTGTTCTTATTCTTATAAATACACATGATATATGTATTGGTAGCATCATTTAGCATTGATGAATCAATAACAGTTCCTGGAGTAATAATGCGTACTACTTCACGTTGAACAATCTTATTGACAATCTTATCTGTCTGCTCACATATAGCCACCTTATAGCCTTTTTCGATTAGTTTTTGAACGTATGACTCGTATGCGTGATGAGGTACTCCACACATTGGAGCGCGTTCTTCGAGACCGCAATCTTTACCAGTAAGCGTTAATTCTAATTCTTTACTAGCTACCTTGGCATCATCGAAAAACATTTCGTAAAAATCACCTAGTCTATAAAAAAGTATACAGTCCTTATATTCTTCCTTAGTAGCCAAGTACTGTTTAATCATTGGTGATAGTTTGCTTTCATTTATAATATTACTCATGAGACAATTACTCCTGAGAGTTTGTGATTACGGATGCTATCTACTTTGACCTTCGCAAAATAATTTTGATTATCGTATCTATAGTTAGGTATGTATATCTCTTTACCACCATCTGTTATACCTACAGCAACACCATTAACTTGCTGTATTAAACAATCATATGTCTTGTTAAAATATTTTTTAATTTGATCTTTTTGAATAATCTTTTGTAGACGTAATAATCTATTAACTCGAGTATTCTTTATATCATCTTCTATCTGGTCGGTAAATTCTGCAGCAGGAGTACCCGTTCTCTTAGAATACATAAAAGCAAATACTTGATCGTATTTAACTTTATTAAGTAGTTTAATAGTTTGATTATAATCTTTATCTGTTTCGCCCGGGAAACCAACGATTATGTCGGTAGATAGAGATATATTAGGTACTGCACGTTTTAACTTTTTAATAATTTTCATGTAATGTTTGATGTCATAATGTCTATTCATACGTGCCAATACTTTACTACTACCCGACTGCACTGGTAAGTGTAGGAATTTAGCAATCTTACTTTCGGTTTTCATAACCTTAATCATATCATCACCAAAATCCATTGGATGTGAAGTCATGAATTTGATTTTAAAATCACCCTCTATTTTACACAGATAACTTAGTAACTCTGCGAATGAGGTCTTATCTTTTAAATCCTTGCCATATGAATTAACATTCTGGCCTAATAGAGTGATATATTTATAACCCTGATTTTGAACTAAATCTTTAACTTCTTTGTATATATCTTTAGGGTCTCTACTCTTCTCACGTCCACGTACATGTGGTACTATACAATAAGTACAGAATTTATCACAACCATAGATTATATTAACGTAAGCATTTACCTTATCATCCCGAATACATTTCTCAGTATCCATAGATGATGTGGCACTGTCTAAAATTTCAATAATACGGACGTGTGATTTATCAAAATTAAGTAAATGTTCTTTAAGTGAATTGATATTATGTGTACCCAATATTATGTCAACGAAAGGTAGTTTTGTCTTCAAATTGTACTTACCCTTTTTCTGCTGAGACATACATCCGCAGATAACAATCACTTTTGAAGGGTCTATTGATTTTGCTTTCTTTAGAGCAATTATATTGTTATAAGCTCTATCTTCTGCTCCTTCTCTAATACAACAAGTGTTAAAAACAATCACTTTAGCCTGATTGATGTCTTCTGTCTCCAACATTCCTAGAGTGGATAAAATACCACGAATTTTCTCGGATTCGTGTACATTCATTTGACATCCATATGTTACCACATGGAATAATTTACCTTCATAACTATTCATGAATATAATTATAATACATTCACACGTTATTTTCAACTAAAATATTACAAAATTAGTTATTAAAACAAATATTTTGCAAATAATATCGTGATGGAGAAAAAACGAATTAATAAGGTAACGAAAATTATACTAATAATAAGTATTATTTTAATAATGATTTTTTTAAGTGTGAGTATACTCATAGCATATTTCTATAATAAATACGACCTAGATGTAAATAAACTGACAAGCATTAATAATGGTGTGAGGGTATATTCTGCAACAGGAATTGATAGTACTTTATATAATACTAATAGGTCATTAATTGAAATTGATGAAATACCAGAGCATGTAAAAAAGGCATTCATTGATACTGAAGATAAGCGTTTTTATTCACATAATGGATATGACATAAAAAGAATAATCAAAGCCGGTTTGGTGAACCTTACAACCAAGTCAAAGTCTCAAGGCGCATCAACTATCAGCCAGCAGTTGATAAAGAATGCTCTACTGACTAACGAGAAAACGTATTCGAGAAAAATTAAAGAAATTGTATTATCATCTAAGATGGAAAAACAATTTTCAAAAGATGAAATCCTAGAAATGTATCTTAATACAATATATTTTGGTTCTAATGCATATGGAATAGAAAATGCCAGTCGTGTATACTTCAATAAATCTAGTAAAGAGTTGACAATCAATGAAGCATGTTGCTTAGCAGGTTTAATTAAATCGCCTAATAAATATTCGCCAAGATTGAACTATGATAACGCTATTAGTAGACGTAATGTAGTAGCCAAATTGATGTATGAATGTAAAGATATTTCAAAGGAAGAGTATGAAGATATAATCAATTCACCTATTGAACTCACATTTAATAATGACACGAGCAATGGCTATGAAGTAGAGGCAATACACGAAGCATGTAGATTATTAAATATAAGCGAACGAGAACTAATAAATCGTGGATATGAAATAATTACGTACAAAGACGATACAATTCAAGACAATGTTGAGAATGCTAATAAAAATGTAATAAGTGAAACTTCTAAACAATATGATGTGCCACTTGATAGTGTATCAATGGTGGCTGATAATTCTGGTAAAGTGGTTGCATATTTTGTAAATAGTAATTATGATTTACACAACATGAAACGACAGCCAGCATCTACTCTTAAACCTTTTGCTGTGTATTTACCATGCATAATACACAATATATTGACACCTGCTACACCTATATTAGATGAAGAAATTGATATTGGAGGGTTTTCACCTAACAATGCTGACAATAAATTTAGAGGTTACGTATCTACTAGAGAATCTATTGCCCATTCACTTAATATACCTGCAGTTAAAACATTAGATTACGTTGGATTAAATAAATCAAAAGAAGTTTTAACCGATTTTGGATTTAATATAGATAATGCGGATCTTAATTTATCTCTTGCTCTCGGTGCTACTAAAAGAGGATGCACACTAATGCAATTGGTTAATGCTTATGCATGTCTAGCCAATGGCGGAATATATAAAGAGATGGCATTTGTAGATAAAATATTGGATAGAGATGGTAACACTATTTATTCTCACGAAGATTATTTTGAGCGTGTGGCTACTAAGGAAGATGCTTTCCTAATTACCAATATGTTAGAAGATTCTTCTAAGACAGGAACGGCGAGACGTCTTAATTCACTAGGTTTACCTATTGCTAGTAAGACAGGTACAACGAACAACGGAACTAATAATACTGATTTATTTAACGTAGCATATACTACTGATTATACTACTCTATCATGGATAGCAAACATTAAAGATAATGCACTACCGAAAGGAATGTATAGTTCGATAGAACCGACAGAGATTAATAAAAATATCCTCAAATATCTATATAGTTCAAAGGATAAAAAAGAGTTTGATATACCTGAAGGAATTGAATATTTACCGTATGATACTTCTGTGTGGCATGAAAATCACCTCGTTGTTACTCCT
Organism: uncultured Christensenellaceae bacterium; assembly: GCA_949902685.1. Taxonomy (GTDB): domain Bacteria; phylum Bacillota; class Clostridia; order Christensenellales; family UBA1242; genus Onthoplasma. Next base: position 4,937 of record CATLDS010000035.1, read on the forward strand.
AATCATAATATTGATAGATATATTGCATATGATTATTTTAAAATAGATAATAAACCAGCACAACCTAATTCTAATGACAATATCAATATTGATGTTCAAATTGATAAACTTGGCTCAATTATCAGTTTTGATAGCAAAAAATATGCTAATTATAATGTTTACAAAGAGAACAAAGACGGTAAATCACTAGTAGCCAATGTCTGTGAGAAGAGCGGTAAAGTAGAACTTATAGACAAAAACATATTTAAACATGATGAGATAACTTATTATATAGAAAATGATTTGGGAGAGAAATCAAATGTAATAAAAGTAAGGCCCAAAGATTATCTTATAGGTCTACTCAATAATGAATTATCCTCTGGTAAAAAGCGTTGGTCAGTATAATTACTCCACTGTAACGCTTTTAGCTAGGTTTCTCGGCATATCTGGGTTTAAACCGCGAGATATGGCAATGTGATAACTTAATAATTGGAAAGGTATTATGCTAAAGATTGGTCTAAAGTCAGTCTCTACATTCATGTTAGTTAGATATGACATATCTATTACTCTACCCTTTCTAGATGTTATTTCATTAATGACATTATTAAGCTTATTTTTATCGTTTGAAGTATTAAGTACTATTGTCTTGCTATTCTCATCTATTAGAGACAAAGTTCCGTGTTTCAATTCTCCAGAATACATTGGCAGAGTGTAAATATAATCAATCTCCCTAATCTTCAGGCTGGCTTCAAGCAAAGTTATATAGTCGATATCTTTACCCACTAATATAAGTTTATCATCATTAGATAATTCTTCTACCACTGGACAGATATTGATACCTGATAAATATTGGTTCAAATTTTTCACAAATGTATCAATATCAATCTCATAATTTCTGTTATGTAAGATTTTATGAATATAGATGAATGTAAACACTTGAGCACAATATGTCTTGGTGCTAGCCACCGCTAATTCTTTCTTAGCCTTGGTGAGTATTTGATAATCAGCCAATTTTGACATTGTGCTGTTCTCTTGATTAGTGATGAGCAATATTTTACCTGAATGAGATTTTATTTTTTCTGCCACCTTAATACAGTCAGCAGTCTCTCCGCTCTGGCTGACGATAATATGTAGGTGATTTTTCTTTATCTTATCATACACTTCATAGTTGGATGCAAGTGATGAGTTTACTTCATTGAAGTTTGATTGAAGTAGATTTTCTCCAATAAGGCATGAATGATATGCAGTACCACATCCAAGTA
>CATLDS010000036.1 GCA_949902685.1 uncultured Christensenellaceae bacterium
GTATACAAATAAGATACTACAATATGTGGCATCTTATTTTTTTGTTTATACTGTTAGTGATTTTATTAATAGTTCTATATCCATTTTTTGTAAAATTTGATGTAAGGTTTAATTTGCTTAAATTAAAAGGTTCGCTTACTATTAAGCTCTTTAATTTTGTGAAGATTGATTTTAGATTACGTATAAAGAATGGTTATATCTATATTAATCATAAAAACAAAATTAGAAAAGAAAAAATAACGAACAATAACTTTAATGTAGTTTTCTTTATGAATTTGATTAGTCAAATATACTTTCGTGAACAGTTTTTGACTCTTGATATGAAATCAAACTTTGGATATGTCAATGATTCATGTATTACTGCAGTTGGATGTGGCTACATTGACGTATTAACGAAGTCCATATTAAGTAAACTTAAAAATAACAAAAAATCATCACATATTTTCGTAAATAATGAGCCAAGATATAATGAAGATATATTCAATGTACGTTTTATTAATGAGATAAGAATATCTTTAGCAGATATACTATACGCATTAATTTACGCATTGTTGAATTCATGGGGTAAATATGAAAAAGGTAGAAAGCGTAAAACTAAAAAACAACAAAATAGAGTCTCTAATTGATATCTCTCTCGATAAGGTTAGAGGATTAATTGATGTTAATTGCGTTGTAGGTAATGCAATATCAATGCCAGATGACAGCATAATCATACCAATATCAAAGGTGAGCGTTGGTTTCGTGGCAGGAGGCGGAGAGTATAATGACCTTAATGCTAAAAGAAATTCGGCGGACTTCCCAATGGCAGGAGGTACTGGTGGAGGATTTACGGTATCACCGATTGGCTTCTTTGTAGTTAAGGATGGTAAGTTCAAGATAGTTCATGCTGATAAATCTACAGCGTACATGGGACTTATTAAAAATGCGACTGAGGTATTGAAAAAATTTGCGGAGAAAGTAAAATGAAAAAAGTTAAATTTATATTACCATTATTATTAGTATTGGTCTTAACCTTAATGATTTTTGTACCACAAGAGATAGATAGTTATGCTGTTCAATCTAGTGCAAGTGGAATGTGCGTGATAGACCAAAAGACAAAAAGAATTTTATATTCTAAGAATGAAAATCTTGCATTACCGATGGCATCTACAACTAAAGTGATGACAGCTATTACAGTATTACAAAATTGTGATGACTTAGATGAATTAATTCAGGTAGATGATGCTTCAATAGGTATCGAAGGTACTTCAATTTATCTTAGAAAAGGCGAATTAATCACAGTTAAAGATCTATTGTACGGATTGATGTTGCGTAGTGGTAATGACGCTGCTACAGCTTTAGCAATCCACGTAGGTGGTAGCGTATCAGGATTTGCTGATATGATGAATGAGTTGGCAAGTAAAATTGGTGCAGTTAATTCTCATTTTATGAACCCGCATGGACTAGATCATAAAGAACACTATACTACGGCTTATGATTTGGCATTAATTGCTGGATATGCACTAAATAATCCTATATTTAAAGAAGTAGTATCTACTAAATCTCATGTAATAGAGGCTACTAATAAATCGGATAAAAGATATTTAAGTAACAAAAATAGATTATTGTCTAGTTTGGATGGTTGTTGTGGAGTGAAAACTGGTTTTACTAGTAAGGCTGGTAGATGTCTAGTGAGCGCTTGTGAACGTAATGATAGAACTACAGTGTGCGTGGTATTGAATTGTGGTCCAATGTTTGAAGAAAGCGCTAGTATGCTTAATTCTAGTTTCGTAGACTATGAATATGTACAATTGATTGATAAAAATCGTGAGATTTATAATGAATATATCATAGATAAAACAGAAGGTAAACTTCACTTATATACCGATGAAGATTTCTACTATCCAATGTTAAAAAGTGAGAAAAACAAAGTGTCTTTGAAATATAATGTATCACTTGATGACAGACTAGAGGATGAAAGTGTAGGCGAAGTTCAAATATTTATTGAAAATGACTTGATTAAAACGATGAAATTATATACAATGAACAAGATAGATAAATTAATCGACAGTAAAACACTGCAGATTAATGAAATATTATGGGAAGAAAATTTGAATGAGGATCAATAAATATCTAGCAACGGCAGGTTTAGATAGCCGAAGAAAAGTAGAAAGTTTAATATTAGATGGTAAGGTAAAGGTTAATGGTAAAGTTTGCCGTGTATTATCTACCGATATTAAATCTAATGATATAGTAGTGTGTGATGGAGGCACGATAAGGACTAGTAATTCGTTAGTGTATTATAAACTGCATAAGCCTAAAGGTTATGTCTCTACGGTATCGGATGATTTAGGTAGGAAGACAATAATGTCTTTGATGCGCGGAGTACACAATAGAGTATTTCCAGTAGGAAGATTGGATTATGATACTGAGGGTTTAATCTTACTTACTAATGACGGAGAAGTGACTAATCTTTTAACTAAACCTAATAGCGAAGTACCTAAGACATATACTGTTCATATCGAAAATAGCATCAGCAAAGAAGAGATAAAGAGTTTATCATCTGGAGTTGATATTGGAGATTATATCACCAAACCATGTAGTGTGGTATCAACATTGGTTAGTGATAATCTGTCAAAGTTAACAGTCACTATCGCAGAGGGCAAGAATAGACAGATACGTAGAATGTTTGAGGCTATAGGTAAGAATGTCATATTCCTAAGACGAACACAGATAGGAGAGATTCGCCTTGGTGGGTTATCTAGAGGAGAATATGCTCCACTAAATCCAAAAGAAGTTAGATATTTAAATAATTTGAAGAGGAAGTAGTATTCCTCTTTTTCTTTTATATAAAAATAAACCATTAGAAAAAATTTGACTTTTTGCAACAATAATACTATAATATTAAATAAAAGATTAATTAAAAGGATTAAAAATGTTTTTCTGTTTGTGTTTTATTGTGCTTGCTTTACCACTATCAATAATTTTTCCAATCAAATGTGTGGGAAGGAAAAATTTACATCCACTAAAGAAACAAAAACAAAACTTTATTATCTCATGTAACCATATGACTAATATGGACGCTATAATGTTGGATATTAAAGGATTTAAAAAGTATAGATTTTTAGGTAAAAAAGAATTATTTAAAAACAAATTTATGAGTGCGGTTATGCGTTCATTAGGTGTGATATCAGTTGATAGGTCTAAGGCTGACGTACATGCTGTGAAAGAGGTTTTTAAGTTAATATCTAAGAAAAAGGATATTTGTATTTTCCCTCAAGGGACAAGGGCTAAAACACCATTGATTGAGGGAGAGACGGCAAAAGAAGGTGTAGCAATGTTCTCTATTAGAACGAATACACCCGTAGTACCGATGATGTTCGATAGGAAACTTAGGGCTTTTCATCGTGCTAAACTATATATAGGAGAGCCTATATATCCAGACCAGACTAGAAAACACGACAAAGCGTATTTGGGTGAGTTTTCTAATTTGATAATAGATAAAATGAATAATTTACTGAAAGGAGATGATAAATAATGAAAATGAAAGATTTTAATATCAGCATGACACAATATAATAGAGGTGACATTATCACTGGTACTATAGTTATGATAGGAGACAAAGAAGTGGTAGTCGCGCTTGGCGGATTGAAAGAAGGAGTGTTTCCTAAAGTTGAGTTAGACCCTGCATTCAAAATTGGTGACGCAATATTAGTCATGGTGACAGGTGAGATTGATGATAAAGGTTGTCTAGTGCTAAATCATGCTGGAGTTAATAAAGCAGTACAAGACAAAGAGAAGTTAAAAGATTTGAAGGTAGGCAGTGAATTATCATTCAAAGTAAACAATATCAACAATTCAGGTTTGCTAGGTGAGTTTATGGGATATAGAGTGTTTTTACCATTCTCACAGTGTACACCACAAGATTTTATGAATAGAGATAGTTTGGTCAATAGAGAGGTGTCATCAATCGTAATAGAACTAGATAATATCAAAAAATCTATTGTTTGTAGCACTAAATTATTATCTAATACACAATTAGAACCTGTAGAAGTTGGAGAAGTAATTAAAGGAACAGTAATTAAAATAGAAGATAAATATGCTATTGTTCTATTAAAAAATGGCTCAAAAGCCAAATTATCAATTAATGATGCTAGTTATGAGCACGTTTCATCACTTAAGGATATACTTGAAGAAAATAAAGAGTACGAATTTAAAATTTTAGATTGTAATACTGATTATTCACGTATAAGTGTAGGCTTAAAGCAGTTAAAAGAAGACCCTCGTTTCGCATTGTTTAACGAGTTAAATCTTGATGATGTTGTAGAGGGTGAAGTAGTTAAAATATTACCAGTAGGGGCAGTTATTAAGTTAGATAATGGATTTTCAGCGCTAGCAATAACTAGAGAGAATAGTGACAGAGCGAATGTTGTTACCCACCATATCTATAAATTAAAGTCTCGAGTAAAGGGTAGAATTTCATACATCAATCGAGAAACACATAAGATTAATTTGATTACTCACGAGAAAAAAGAACACTAATTTCGATATAAATATTTATAAATATCTATAATTCGACAAATTTCATTGCCAAAATTTGTAAATTTGTTTATTATATTTATGTGAAGAGAAAGAGCATATTATACATATTTTACTGTATTGCTATAATTGTAATTATTGCTCTTTTTTTGATTTTTCATTTTAAGCCTCAAAATGTTTTTGGAGGTGCAGACAATAATCAAAATGATAAGCAATATGCTAAATCTTTGGTGCTAAATTGTGCTCGCGAATTGACTATGGGTAGCTATTGTGAAATAAATCTAAAAGATGATTATTTATCCGTAAATCCTGTATCTAAATTAAAAGATGTCAGTTATAAAATCACGAACAAGCATGGTGATATTGTAACTGGTTTAACTTTTGCAAATAATGTTATTACTGCAACTAAAGTAGGGTATTATCAAATCATATTTAGTGTTGCATCTAGTGATAAAAGTATTCTGCAAACTAAATTATCAGTTAATGTAATTGATGATGCTGAAGACGATAGATTAACCTGCAATAACAATCTTCTAATGTTCGGACAAACAGCAGCATTTACTGACATATTTAGTCTACGAAACGAGAATGCTGAATATGATGTGGACATTAATGATAAAAATATATTAAATTACGCCGATGGGCAGTTTACTGCAATTTCTAGTGGTTACACAGATTTGAAGGTTTATATAAAGTCGAAGTATATTGATTACATTTATTCATATCGCTTATTTGTACGTGATGAGCCTGAATATAGAATAGAAACTGAATGTGATGATAATGTAATAACCAATCTAAAACGATACAGTATTTACTATCATGTGCTTGACTTGAATTCTCTAGAAGTAGAGCAGAGTGTTAATGTAAAAATTAGTGATACAAACATAGCGAAATTAATATCTAATAATAGTCCAGTAGTTCAAATTGAATTTTTAGTGAAGGGCAGTGTAGATGTGATTATAACATCAACTTTAGATGAAAGTGTAGTTAAGACGATTACCATTACTTATGAATAAAGAAGACCTATTTAGGTCTTCTTGTTTTTAATTAAAATATAAAATAATTCAATTACTTAGTTCTTATAAATATTGCTTCAAAAGTACATTTACCAGTATTTCTTTGCTCGTGGTACACACCTTTAGGGAAGATAAAGAAATCACCTACATTGAATTTGTACTCGCCATCTTCATCTTTAACTATACCATGACCTTTAAGAACATACATACATTCGTTGCAATCATCATGTTTATGCCACTCAAAGACTCCACCTGACTTAAGCCAACCATGAGTGATGCCTTGTATATTTTTAATTTCATCGTTTTTTACAAACAATTTTCTTGTACCAGCACCGTCATGTGCGGGCTCTAGAGCGATACTTTCTTTAGCCTTTTTAATTACTTTCATATTTTCTCCTATAAATAATATTTAATTTTATAAAAATGGAGCTTGTGGGCGGGATCGAACCGCCGACCTGTTGATTACGAATCAACTGCTCTGCCAACTGAGCCACACAAGCATAATTTCACGATATTCATTTTAACACAATTGATGATTATTTTCAATTATTTTTTCAATATTTTTATACAAGTATGTATTTAATATGCTAATTAATTATAAATACTTGATTTTAGA
>CATLDS010000037.1 GCA_949902685.1 uncultured Christensenellaceae bacterium
CTGGTATCTCTGCTACTGTGTCCGTAATAGTAATACCATTGGTTTTCAATATTGATTTAATGCTCTCTACATCATTCAAGTCAATATCGCTATATTTCTCTACCAATTTTCTACATAGATTATCATCCGATATAGATTTCTGGTGATTATCTTTAAATTGTTGTAGTAACTTCTGCGCTACTTCTTCTACATTAATCATTCCTCTTCTCCTCTAATTCATCCTTAATGCGCTTGCCTACCCAGTAGACAATGTAATCTTTAAAATCAATTTTGGCACTGCTATCATAGTGTTCTACCGCTTCAATTAAACCAATATTAGCAATTTGAACTAAATCTTGTAAATCAACATCTTTATGTAACGATTTATAATTAAGGCAATTTAGTAATAAATCTTTTAATTCTGCATTGATGATTTTCTCACGAATCGTCATATCTTTAGTCAATTGATATTGCTTTAATAATTCGTTGCGTTCCTTAATGCTAATTTTTTTACACTTTTTTAAATCCGCATAATAATCAACAACTAATTCTAAATCTTTCTCAACCAAATCATTAGTAAGACTTGGTTGAAATTTATCACGGAAGTATGACTGGACATCGCATTGTTTAAGTCTACCATTCTTCGCTAATTCTATGTATGTTTCATCTATATTCTCTACACCGATAGCTTTAAGGTATCGGTATAGAGCATCGGTCTTGTCTATTTTAATCACTTCTTCTCCTTATAATACAAGTCTGTCAATTCTTTCAACTTCACAAGGTATTGCATCTTCTCTTCGCTGGATGTTGCTTGCGACATTGCCTTGGTAAGTTTTTCTCTCTCTTGCTGAATTTCGTATAATTTCACTCTAGCGATGGTCTCTTTAATACCATTAGCAAACACATCATCTGCTGGGAATGAATAATTAATTACCTTATCTATCAAAGAATTATTATTTATCTCAAAATTATCAAAGAGTGAAGATACATTATATTCTTTGTTTTCATTTAATTTCTGCTTCAAATAATTATAAAGTCTACTTAATTCATCATTGCCCTTAAATAATATCTCAATCTCATCTAGATTGTCAATCTTCTTATACAGAACAGCGGATAAAAGCATAATCTTACTCTCTGTTATATAATTGTCATTAAGAGTCTCTTGTACCATGTCTACATTCTGTTCTGGCTCTTTAGATTTAACTTCTTTATGCCCAAGAGTATTTAGACTCTTACGAAGAGCATCAATAGGTATTTTCACCAGTCGTTGCACTAGGGACAAATATATCTCTTGCTCTGCAGGAGTAGAAAATTTAGATATATAATTCAATGCCTCTTTTATGTATTTAGTCTTACCCGCGTTGCTATTCAAGTCATATTTCTTGGCTGAATCAGTCAAGACAAAATCCACGCAATCAATTGCTGTAGATAGTTTGTCCAAAAAGTTTGCTTTACCAAACTTCTTAATGAACTCATCTGGGTCTTTTGCACCTTCTAGTCTAACCACTCTAACATTCAGTCCCGCATCTTTTAATACATCTATTGCTTTATATGTAGCATTTGCACCCGCACTATCACCATCAAGACACAAAATAACATTCTCTACCAACTGCTTGATACGTCTAGCATGTTGAGTAGTTAATGCAGTACCCATACATCCTATAGTATTAGTAATACCTACCTGATGACAAGATATAACATCAATATGTCCTTCTACAATAACTATTGTATCCAGACCCAAATTCTGTTTCTTCAAATCTCGCACATAATTAAAGCCGAATAATATTTCACTTTTATTGAATATTACTGATTGCGGAGTGTTCTTGTATTTAGTCCTATCTGGACTCTCTACCACACTCCTACCAGAGAATGCTACAACATCACCAAATCCATTACATATGGAGAATATTAGACGTTTGCCATAAAAGTCATATACTCTGTAGTCTCCTCTCGCTACTACTCCTGCCATAATCATGTCGTCAAGCTTAAATCCAAGTTTAGTTAAATGCTTAGGAAGGTCATCAAAATTAAGTGAAGCACCTATCTTAAACTTCTCTATCATCTCTGCATTGATACCGCGTTTTTTCAAATATTGGGCTTGCGGAGAATCAGGTGCATTCTTTAAATTGTCTTGATAAAATTCGGTTGTCGCACGCATTATTTGATACGCAATATCTCTATCGCGCTTCCGTTTCGCCATCTCGGCATTGTCTGCCTCAGTAGGCATCTCTAATCCTGCTGATTTTGCTAAAATCTCTACCGCCGTATAGAAATCAACATTCTCCATCTTCATTACGAGCGAGATAACATTACCACTCTCACCACAACCAAAACATTTGTAGAACTGAGCATCCTGTTTGATAGAAAAAGAAGGCGTCTTTTCACTATGGAAAGGACAGCATGCCCAAAAATTGCCTCCGCGACGATTAAGAGTCATATATTTACTAGCGATGTCTACTATGTCGTTCTTCGACCTAACCTCGTCTAAAAACTCGCTAGACAGATTACCTCTCGTCATTAGTTCTACTCCAATCAATTACAAAATACAACGTAAAAAACCTTTTTCCTAAAAAAAATTGATACAAATAAATTATGTGAAAGGATTCAAACCTTTCAACCCCTCTCATGAACTAAATTCAACATCTAAAATGAAATTCCTAACATTTTTATAAAAAAGAAGATAATGGTATCTTCTCTTCCACTACTCAATAATATTAAAACGGAATATCAGCGTCTGTAATATGTTGCAACTAGTTTTAATTTATGCTATAATTAGTGTGATTGAGGTAAATGGTTATGGACAAACAATATATTACATTAAAGAATGACAAAAGCGAATTGGTAGTAGATTTACTCGGTGCACAGATTGTTAGTTACAAGGTAGATGGAGTTGAGATTATGTACCAAGGAGCGTCTAACCCTGACAATTCTAAGTGGAAATTTAGTAGCAAAAATCTATTCCCTAACCCAGGACCAGTAGGTACATCTAACGAGCGAGGTGAACTTCCTACCGCAATGTATGAAGTACGAGATGGAGTAACAGAGAAACATGTAGAATATACACATAATGGAGGTATATATCACATGGGTCAGCATGGACCGATACAACATAAACAATTTAGAGTGCATGGCAAGACGGAAGATAGTTGTGTATTGGGTGTGCGTGCTGATGATTATACCTACAACGAATATCCGTATGAATTTATGTATTTTGTAGTGCTACAATTAGAAAAGGATGGCAGTCTAACATATAAGACTGTAGCACAAAACAATGATAACAAAGCAATGCTAGCAGGTATGGGTTGGCACCCTGCTTTTGCATTGCACAAACAACCTAGTAAGTATAAAATTGTTTATAAAAATCTTAAAGCAGAGCCAAACGCACAGATTATACGCACCGTTAATGTCGATGGTAAACCGACTAAAGTGTCTAGTCCACTTCTACCCGACAATGAGTACGAAATAGATGAGGGAATTGTCAAGGCTGGCAAATCCGAGCAAATAGTGGGTATCAAATCTGCTGATGTAGTACTGATGTATGAAAACGAGGATGGAGAGAAAATACCATATATCACCATGCACACAGAAGAGCCGATATTGGTGCTATGGTCTAGACCTAAAGACAATGATACTCAAGAGGATTTCTTATGTATCGAGCCGTGGAACACCACAACTAGACAGATTAATAATCTCACCACTCAAGACAAGACACGCGAATTAAAAAAGAAAGGCGCAGTAGTCATTGAGCCAAACGAACAGAGTGAACTAGAAGTAAATGTATCGATCAATCCAGACTACCTAAAAGAACTTGAATTAGATAATGATTTAACGGTATAAAAATACAGCCTACTTGGCTGTATTTTTAATTATTTAGTGGAATTTTTTTAAGTAGTTCTTCAGTAATTGACTCTAATTTTATGTCTGACACATATACTCCTATCTTGTAACTATCTAGAAACATCTTTGGAGTGACAGGATGTGGTGCGGTGAGGTTTTCATCGACAAGTCCAAGTTCCTCATTTAATTGTTCCAATGCGACTACTCTACCTCCCTTACCAGTACCTTTTGCTTCAGTTTTTCCATAGTCTATGAGATCATAAGTATTGACTGTTAAAAAACATAGACCCAATTGACTAGCCTCTGCCAGAGCACAAGCATCGTTATACGACTTGTTATCTGGTTTATTCCTAACATAATCTTTCTTTAAATACAATCTTGCCCTTGATTTATTTACTAATTTTATCTTAGAGTTCTCTAAATCACTTGAGTACCAGCAGTGTTCACATAAAAAATCTAATTCTCTACTATCAGCCTTCTCTAATATCTCTTGTAAAATAGTTGGAGTGATAACTAATCTTAATCTACCGTTTAATACTATTCTCTTAACTTTCCTTAATTCATCCTTGTACCCTGCTTCTTTCTTGCTAGGCAAATAGTCTGGATCTATCCTTACTAAATCAATAAATGCCCCAGTATCTATTGCTATGGTAGAAATCTTGGTACTGTCTGCTCCTACTTCAGTTCCCTTATTGAGTTTTTTCTGCTTAGTCTTGCTTAAATTTCTGCTACTTTCAAATTTCTTCCCCATACTTTCTCCTACGTTTATTTTAACACAAATTTTAATTTTGTAAATAGAAACCAAAAGAAAAACCAATGAAACATTGATTTTCTTTTAATTTAAACAATCTGCCTAAAACTACTTTCTAGGATTTTTTATATTTGCCTGTGCGGCAGCCAAACGTGCGATTGGAACGCGGAATGGTGAGCATGATACGTAGTCTAGTCCTACCTTGTGGCAGAATTCGATACTAGATGGGTCACCACCATGTTCGCCACAAATACCTGCATGAAGGTCTGGACGAGTCTTACGACCTGCTTTTACAGCCATCTCAACCAATTTACCTACACCTGTAGTATCTAGTCTAGCGAATGGATCAGACTCATAAATCTTATTAGAATAGTAGTAAGGTAAGAATTTACCTGCGTCATCTCTACTAAATCCAAATGTCATTTGAGTAAGGTCATTAGTACCGAAACTGAAGAATTCAGCCTCAGTTGCTATCTGGTCAGCAGTTAAAGCGGCACGTGGTATCTCTATCATAGTACCAACTTTGAATTTCAAGTTCGACTTAGCAGACTTGATTACTGCATTAGCAGTATCTACTACTACTTTCTTAACGAATTTCAATTCCTTAATCTCGCCTACTAACGGTATCATAATCTCTGGAACTACTTTCCATGTCTTATGTCTACGTTGTACTGCAATTGCTGCTTTGATGACAGCTTTAGTCTGCATTACTGCAATCTCTGGATAAGTAACAGCCAGACGACAACCACGATGACCCATCATTGGGTTAAACTCGTGTAAATCTGCGATTAATTGCTTAATTTGAGCAACAGTCTTACCATGTGTCTTAGCAAGAGCTTTAATATCTTCCTCACTAGTAGGAACAAATTCGTGTAGAGGTGGGTCTAAGAAACGGATAGTAACGGCTTTACCCTGTAATGCCTCCATCAAACCTTCAAAGTCTGCTTGTTGCATAGGTTCAATCTTAGCAAGAGCTGCCTCGCGCTCTTCTACTGTATCCGAACAAATCATCTCACGGAACGCGCCAATTCTCGCTGGGTCAAAGAACATATGTTCAGTTCTACAAAGACCTACACCCTGAGCACCAAAGTTGAACGCATTTTTAGCATCTTTTGGATTATCAGCGTTTGTACGAACTTGCATAGCGCGATATTTATCAGCCCATTCCATAATAGTAGCGAATTCACCTGAAATTTTAGCAGGTTCAGTAGCGATGATACCATCATAAACCTTACCAGTAGAACCATCAAATGAGATATCGTCTCCTTCATGGTAAACTTTTCCACCAAGAGTGAAAGATTTTTCGTCCTGAGCAAATTTGATTGAAGAGCAACCAGCAACGCAGGCAGTACCCATACCACGAGCAACAACGGCAGCGTGAGAAGTCATACCACCACGAGCAGTAAGAACACCTTGGCTTACAGCCATACCTTCAATATCTTCTGGTGAAGTTTCAAGTCTTACAAGAACTACTTTTTCAGTAGCAGCCATTTCTTTTGCTCTTTCAGCAGTAAATGCAATTTTACCACAAGCAGCACCAGGAGAAGCAGGTAAAGCTTCTGCAATAGGAGT
>CATLDS010000038.1 GCA_949902685.1 uncultured Christensenellaceae bacterium
TACTGGTGCCACTGGCGCTACAGGCCCGACTGGTCCGCAAGGTGTTCAAGGTGTGGCTGGAGAGATAGGTCCAACAGGCCCAACTGGTCCAACCGGTCCTGCTGGAACATCTGCTGCTGCAAGTTTCGGCAGTTTCTATAATGATGGTACAGAGGCTGTAGATGACGCTAGTTTACCTATGAGTGCTACCAATGCTTCAAGTAATATGACAATCACTTTAGGTACTGGAGTAGTTACGCTACAAAATGCAGGCACATATCAGGTTAATTACGGTGTATACACCGCATCTGGTGCTACTGCGGGTGACTCTGTAGCATTATATAGAAATGGTGCATTAGTGCCAGGTACAGAACGTACTATCGAAAATAACACCGCTACTAATGCGAATGCAGTAATAACCGCTTCTGCAGGTGATACACTTAATGTTCAAGTGTTAAGTTCCGGAAGTGTGACCTTTAATGACGACCAAGGTGTAAGTGCTTATCTAACTATTATTCAAATCGCTTAAGGAAAAAGATTGCAATTTTGCAATCTTTTTAATTATCAATCATCCAGTCCACATATACACCGAAGCCACGTGTTGGGTCGTTGATAAGAACATGAGTTACTGCTCCAACGATTTTACCATTTTGTACTATTGGACTACCACTCATACCTTGTATTATACCGCCAGTCTTTTTTAAAAGTTCTTTGTCGGTTACTTTTATTACCATACTTTTGTCATCAGCTACATTTTGTTTATTTGCTTTTACGATTTTAATATCGTAGGTTTTCACTCCACCGTCATCTAGTGCGCAATATATCTTTGCAGGACCAAGTTTCACTGATAGTCTACCACCAAGTGAAGCCGAACGAGATGCGTCTATGAAATTTTTATTTAAAATGTTACCATACACACCATATTTGCAATTGGTATCAGCAAGGCCTATAGAATCATCGCTTAGATTAATTGACGAACGTATTTCCCCTGGATGATTTTTTTCACCCTTTTTTATGCCTAATAGTTGGCATTTATAAATGTTTCCGCTATCTATTATGAAATTTTCCCCTAAACTGCTGTCAACGATTGGATGACCGACTGCGCCAAAGCGAAAATTAGATTGTTTCACATATGTTAAAGTTCCTACACCGCTAGCATTGTTCCTAACCCATAGTCCTAATTTGTATTTTCTACTTAACAGGTCATAAACTGGAGTTACCTTTTTAACTATTTCTTTATTATTACGCCTTAGAGTTACTGATAGTTCTTTACCTGCGAAGGTAGGTAGGTTGATAATTCTATCTATATCTTGAATGGACTCAATATCTATATTTTCAATCTTTATCAGTGCATCTCCATCTTGGATTCCACTTTCTACAATTGGCTCTTTTGTGCCATCGTTGGTTACTACGGCGTTACTTCCTACGCATATGACACCTTCACTGAAGAGATTGAAACCTACAGTTTCTCCGCCAATGTACACGTCAGTATCGGTTAGAAGTTTGACATTTACTTTCTTTATGGTGAATAGGTTAAATAGTTTTATTGACATAGTAGTATCTGTAAGTTCACCATTAGTCGCCACATCAATATTTTTTGGTAAATCTAGATTGATGACTGGGCTGTATACATTCTGTTTGTTTGCCTCTTCAATGTCCGCAAATGTTACAATCATATCGTCTGGAAGTGATTGAACTTGTTTAATACTGGGCAATATAAAAGCAAATCCCAGCATGGATAAAATTAAAAATAAAGATATAATTAATACTTTTTTCATAAAATCCTCTTGTCTATTGTGTGAAGAATTGATGATTTTATGTGTATAAAAGTATTGACAAAAATTGTTTTTTAGTTTAGAATGACCAAGTACCTAAGCAATAGTTGTGCGAATTCTCAACGGCGACATTGTTATAGGCGAATATATAAAAGGAGAGAAATATGAAGATTGATAAGGCTGAAATCGTTAAAAAGTATGGTGCTAACGAACATGATACTGGTTCTGTAGAAGTTCAAGTAGCATTACTTAGTGCTAGAATATCTAACCTTACAGAACATCTTAAGGCTAACAAGCAGGATAAACATTCTACTCGTGGTCTTAATAAGATGGTTTCTACTAGAAAGAAATTGTTAGATTACTTGTCAAATGTAGACATCGAACGTGCACGTGCTATCAAGGCTAAACTTGGCATCCGTGGCTAATTAAATTTAACACCCTTTTGGGTGTTTTTTAATGTCTTTTTAAGAAAGGGTATTGACATTCGGTTAGGTGTGATTTACAATATGGATAAATATATAGGAGATGGACTATGGGCGAGAGAAAAGAGAAATTGACCAAGATGATGATAGATGCATTAGAGTTAGGTGAAGACGAACTTGCAGATATTATAATGTCAAAAGGCGCTGATAAAGATATGGCTTTCATTTGGTATGCTAAAAATTACAATATTGTGGGAATACGCAGACTCAAAGATAAAGTCAATGTCAATAGATTGGACTCAAATGAGTGTGCTGCGGCAGACTATGCTTGTATAGGAGGAAGTGCGGAATTTTGTCGTGAATTATTTTCGATAGATGGCATGAGAGTAAATACTAAAGGACTTTTAATCGCTTGCGAAAATAACAATATTGAGGCATTCCGCGAAGTGATGAAATTTCCAATTGACGTTAATTTGGTAATGCATGGAACAGTACCTTTTTATGGGGGGTGGATTTGCTAAAAAGTCTTCATTAATTTTGGCAGTCGAGGCACGTAATTTAGAGATGGTGCAGGCAATACGACCACGTGCGAATAAAAATCTTGTCAATTATGCACCAGGAACTTCAAATATTTTCGGTATGCGTTCATCTCGGGAGGATACTGCCCTACATTTGGCATGTTACAATGGTGATTACGAGATAGTACGTGAATTAAAGAAATATGAAGGCTTTGATGTAAATGTTCTTGGATGTTCAAACAATTCTGCATTGTTTAGTGCTTTGGGAGGAATGGAAGATGCCCTTTATCAATTAAATACCAAAAAAGTTGAGAAACATAAAGAGATTTTTAATGAGGGGTTTTCTTTATTACGGAAGGTTCGAGAAGAGGGCAAATTAGAAGAATGTGAAAAAGAGATAAAAGATAAATACAATAAAAAACTTGCTAAAATTCTAGAATCGGCTACAGAAAGTATGAGAATAATCAAGAGATATTTCTTAACTTTAAAAGAACTATTAGAGGATAAAAATTTCAATTTGAAAGCAGAAAACACGGCTCTTACTCAAATAAGCGAATGTGTTGCTAGAATAAAATCTATGGAGGGAATAAGTTATCCTCTAACTAAGCCAGATGGAAAATATAAAGGCTTAAGTTATTTAGATTATTTATTAATTAAATTATACGAAATGCTAAGTGCGACAGGTGCGATAGATGTAAATAATGAAAAGAATAAGCGTGTGATTGAAGAAATAAATGAACTATATGCTAAACAACAAAATAAAAGTCCTATAGAAAAACAGCATATTGATAATTAAATAATAAAATTAAGGTATTAATTTTGAAAACTGATTTAAATTAATATCTTTTTTATTTCAAAT
The DNA here is from genome assembly GCA_949902685.1 of uncultured Christensenellaceae bacterium. Lineage (GTDB taxonomy): Bacteria > Bacillota > Clostridia > Christensenellales > UBA1242 > Onthoplasma. Next base: position 3,554 of record CATLDS010000038.1, read on the forward strand.
ATGCTATAATCTAAGAGTTTAAATTAAGGAGATAACAAAATAATGAAAGAGACAACATTTGAGACTAAGATTGGAGGCAGGAAAGTAGAGATACAGTTGGGCAGATATTGTGGACAGGCTAACGGTCATTGTATCGTTAGGTGCGGAGATACTGTAGTAATGGTAAATACTACTATGTCTAAAGCACCACGTCCAGGAATGGACTTCTTCCCACTAAGTGTGGATTATGAAGAGAAAATGTACAGTATAGGTAAAATTCCAGGAGGATGGAAAAGGCGTGAAGGTCGTCCGGGCGATAGTGCGATACTCCGTAGTCGTCTTATCGATAGACCATTACGTCCATTGTTCCCTAAGGGTTTCTACAACGACGTTACTATAGTCGCAACTCCGCTATCTGTTGATACAGACATAGCACCAGAGCCATTGGCTATGTTGGGAAGTTCAATTGCGCTATCTGTCAGTGACATTCCATTCGAGGGTCCTACAGGTTCGATAAAGATTGGTTGTGTGAATGGGAAATTCATTGTAAATCCAACAGTAGCAGAATTGGATGCTAGTGTGCTTGATTTGACTGTTAGTGGTACTAAAGAAGCTGTGCTAATGGTAGAGGCGGGAGCGAAAGAAGTGAGCGAAGAACTCATGCTTGATGCTATAATGTTCGCACATGAAGAGATCAAGAAACAAGTACAATTTATCGAAAAGATAGTGAAATCTCTAAAGGTAAAGAAAGCAGAGGTTGTATGCGAATCTGTGCCAGTAGAGATAGAGAAAGCTGTACGTGAGTACGCAGAGAAGAAAGTTGAGAGTTTATTAAAAGAATTTGATAGACATATCCGTAGTGAGCAAGAAGACTCATTGACTGAAGATGTGCAGGCGCATTTTGCAGAGATTTTCCCAGATAGCGCTAAACATGTTGCAAACGCACTATACAATCTTAAGAAAGAAAAAGTACGTTACAATATTATCCATAAAGGTATTCGTCCAGATGGCAGAAAGCCGAATGAGATACGTCCTATATGGTGTGAAGTTGGTTTACTCCCTAGAGTGCATGGCTCTGGAGTATTCACACGTGGTGAGACTCAAGTACTTACTACTTGTACTTTAGGTATGATTAGTGAAGCTCAAGAGTTAGAGGGATTGGATACTGAAGAATATAAGAGATATATGCACCAATATAACATGCCGGGATATACTACTGGTGAAGCTAAACCTTTACGTACTCCGGGTAGACGTGAGATTGGTCATGGTGCACTCGCAGAGAGAGCATTGATGGCTGTGCTTCCTAGTGAAGAAGAGTTTCCTTATGCTATAAGAACTGTCAGTGATGTCCTATCTTCTAATGGTTCAACATCTATGGCTGCTACTTGTGGCAGTACCCTTTCATTGATGGATGCTGGTGTGCCTATTAAGGCTCCAGTGGCAGGTGTTGCTATGGGATTAATGAAAGATAAGGATAGCAATAAAGTAGTCGTACTTACAGATATACAAGGTCTAGAAGATTTCTTTGGAGATATGGACTTTAAGGTAACGGGTACTACTAAAGGAATTACTGCAATACAAATGGATATTAAAATTCATGGTATAGATAGGAATATCTTAACTACAGCACTAGAGCATGCTAGAGTGGGTAGATTAGAGATATTGAAGCTTATGACTAAGACTATCAAAGCGCCTAGAAAAGAACTTAGTAAATATGCTCCTAAGATTATCACATTCAAGATTGACCCTGATAAAATTCGTGATGTTATAGGTTCTGGCGGTAAAGTCATTAATCAAATAATCGATGGGACTGGCGTTAAGATTGATATTAAAGATGAGGGAGATGTATTCATTTCATCTACTGATCAAGAGATGATCAATAAAGCGAAGAGCATGATACTCAATATCGTTACAGATTTCGAACTTAACTGTGAGTATGAGGGTGTAGTATCTAGAACAACTCAATTCGGTGCATTCGTAGAAGTTGCTCCAGGCAAGGAAGGTATGGTGCATATCTCTAAACTTGCTAAAGAACGCGTAGAGAAAGTAGAAGATGTAGTTAAAGTAGGAGATAAAGTCCTAGTGAAAACTATTAAGATAGATGAGCGCGGTAGAGTGGATATGAAACTCGTTAAGAAATTATAAAAAAGAGGCATTTGCCTCTTTTTTTATTTATTATAAGTTGGTGTCAAGGGTATTATCGTTGTCTGTGGTATCGGTATCAACCTTGATATTGAGATATTTCACAAAGGCAGGGAAACGTTTCGCCCTATCGCCGAATGCCTCTAATAGACGTGCTTTACTCATACATGAAAACGTATATTTCATTTCATTCTCGTCAAAGAAGTCAGTTGGCAAATTATCTAGTACATCTGGGTTAGCTACTAAATATTTAACGAAACTTGAAGAGCCCTCTTTCTTAATTCTGGTCTGTTGAGCTCTAGGTAGATAAATAAATATCTTGGGTGCGACCTTAAATGTTTCGATTAAAGTTTTGCCCCTATATAGCTGTTCTTGGTCGTATTTAGAGAGTCTATTAAAGCAAGTATAATCTAACCTTAATC
>CATLDS010000039.1 GCA_949902685.1 uncultured Christensenellaceae bacterium
ACCATCATCGTAATTGTCAGTAGAATAAATTCTGGCAACGATATTATTGGGCTTTTCGATTAGTTTACTTTGGAAACTTAATACAACTATATAATAGGCAGATAATCCAAATATAAAACATAAAATAGGAAGTAGAATATACTTAACTTTTCTATAGATAACAGTTACTAAAATTAAAGATAGGATTATTACTACTCCTATTATTATAGATATTGCAGTTACCCTAGTAACATAATAAGCAAACAAACATCCTAACACTAGGAATATGATCATCACACAAAGTGGTCTATAATTGAACCAACGTTCTTTAGAAGAATTTTCTATTTTTTCTTTCGTACACATAAAATAATGTAATAATAAGTATAAATCTAAATTATTATAACATAAATTTTACAATAAATTAAGTGAAAACACTTGAAATAATCAAAAATATATGCTAATATAACAAAGTATGGCGCTATAGTCTAGAGGTTAGGACGCGACCCTCTCACGGTTGAGACCGGGGTTCGATTCCCCGTAGCGCTACCATGTACATACAGATTGGACTATTCTAGTCCAATTTTTTTATATAAGATGAAAACAATCTTATTCTCAAGTATTGTTACTTACTACTTATAAAATAAAAAAACTAGGTTGTAACCTAGTTTTTAATTATTAGTTCTTTCTAGTAGCGAAGAATCCTACTACAGCACTAGCAATTGATAACAATGCTACAGCATATACACCTACATTAGCAGAATAAGTAATAAGTTTGTTACTTAATGCTCCACATCCAACAAGTGTAGCGATGAAGAATACTAATGCACATACTACTACAAGAGCACATAATACTTTAGTTACAAGGTTAAGATATTTGTTCTTAACGAAGATTTTAACCAAAAGCGCTACTGCCAATAATCCTACAAGCACTAATGTGATAATCATGAAAATCTTACCAACATTCCATCCTGTCATACTATCAGCATCTTTAAATGAATCAATACTCTTAAACCAGTCTTGCAATGTTAATGACTCAGTTGGTGATTCACCTAAAATTTCAATAGTTTTAAATAGAATGAATTTGAACGCAAGTGATACAAATGTAAGTACTGCTAGAGCAATAGATACGATGCCAAGTATTAATGATAGACCTCCATTAGTTTTTTTCTTTGACATATTTACCTCCTTCCTTTGACAAAATTTGTGTATAAATGATATATTCATTTAACTCACAATAATTCTAATTAAATTAGAATACTAAGTCAAACAAATATTAAAATTTATTCAAGATTGTGTTAAATAGTGCAAAGTTTATTAATATTGCTTACCAAAATATACTCTGTATTTGCTCTTTTTACCGCAGTAGATACACTTATGTTCAGTATCATATGATTCAATACAACGTGTTTTAATAGTTGTTTCTTTTTTAATATTCTCTTCACATGTCAAATCACCACAATGATAAGACAACGCTACCTTTTTATTATTAACTTCATCAACCATTTCTTTGTAATCATTAGTAACTACAATGGCGTTTTTTATATTGTCAAGTGCTTGAGCATATATGTTGTCTTGGATATCGGTTAATAATTTATTCACTTCATTGACAATATTATCAAGTTTAATTTGTAGTTTTTCATGAGTATCTCTTCTCACAGCCGTGGCTACACCATTCTCTATATCTCTTGGGCCAATTTCTAGACGAAGAGGTACGCCTTTCATTTCATATTCGTTAAATTTCCAACCTGGAGTATTATTAGAATTGTCAAGTTTAACTCTTATATCTGCATTCTCTATAGTTTGCATTACTTCTTCACACTTCTCTACTACACCCGCCTTTTTGCTAGCAATAGGCACAATTACTACTTGAATAGGAGCAACACTAGGTGGAAGTTTCAATCCTCTCTCATCTCCATGTGTCATAACTAATGCACCAATAAGACGTGTAGATACACCCCAACTAGACGAGTATCCATACTCTAATTCACCATCTTTATTTAAGAATTTGATGTTACTAGCTTTTGCAAAGTTTTGACCTAGATTATGTGTCGTACCAGATTGTAGACACTTACCATCTTTCATGATTGCTTCTAAAGTGTATGTAGAAACAGCTCCAGCAAACTTTTCTTTCTCAGTCTTCTTACCAGTTAGAACGGGGATTGCTAACAATTCTTTAAGCATTTGCTCGTATGTGTCTAGCATTACTAGAGCATTCTTTTCAGCATCATCAGCAGAGACTTGTACAGTATGACCCTCCTGCCATAAGAATTCACTGGTTCTTAAGAATGGACGTGGAGTTTTCTCCCATCTAACCACATTACACCACTGATTAACAACCATAGGTAAATCTCGGTATGATTTAATCCATTTAGAGAACATATCACATATAATTGTCTCACTAGTTGGACGAATAATCAATTTTTCATTTAGTTCTTCACCTCCAGCGTGAGTAACAACGGCTACCTCAGGTGCAAAACCTTTTACATGCTCAGCCTCTTTTTTGAAAAAACTTTCAGGTATAAACATAGGGAAATAAGCATTTTGTACACCTAATTTTTTGAATTTTTTATTCAAATATTCTTGTATATTCTCCCAGATAGCGTATCCGTAAGGCTTGATAACCATAGTACCTTTAACTGGACCATAATCTACCATACCAGTTTTAATGATAACATCGGTATACCATTGTGGGAAATCTAAATTAATATCGGCTATTTCACTAACAAATTCTTTATCCATTTTGTTCATCCTTTTCGTTAAACTCTTTTTTTACCATTATAATCTTTCCTTTAGCTTTCTCCAACTCTTTTAAGCAGGCTTTAGCTAACTTGCAACCTTCTTCATAGAGTTTAAGACTTTCATCTAGATTGACACCTTTTTCTAGTAAAGATGCAATTTCTTCTAATCGTTTTATATCCTTCTCTATCATTTCCTCTCCTTATATTTAACTTCTGCTGTTAATTTTAATTCACTGGTGACTATATCTATACTATCTCCAATATTTGTATTTTCGTATGATATCATTTGGTCATTGTTAGTAATAAAAGCATATCCAGACTTCAAAATTTTAAGTGGATTAAGTTTATCTAGTGTATTCAACAGCATATTTACTCTGTATATTGTACCTGTGGCTTGATTTTCAACTTTTCGTTCTATATTATTAATTAAATCAACTACATGTATAGTTTCATCATTAATTGTAGCGTTAATGTACTGCTCGATCGAATTAGTGATTAAATCTAATTGATTTTTTCTATTAATAAGATTTTGCTCCACCTGGTAATTTATGTTAGAATAAACCTCTTTGATATATCTAATCATTTCCCTATTATCAAATGTGACTAATTCTGCTGCAGCACTTGGTGTAGGAGCTCGCAAATCACACACGAAGTCTAATATACTAAAATCAGTCTCATGACCTACAGCGCTAATTAATGGTTTATTACATATATAGGCTATTCTGGCTAATTTCTCATCATTGAAAGGCATTAGGTCTTCTAGGCTACCTCCACCCCGAGCAACGATTATAACATCTACATCTGTCATGTTGTCAAAATATGTTATGCCCTCTATTACTTGTTCTACAGCATGTTTCCCTTGGACTTGAGCATCGTAAACATAAATATCAAGATTGGGATTTCGTCTTCTAGTAACATTCTTAATATCTTGTAATACCGCACCTGTTTTACTAGTTACCACACCTATTGAATTAATAAATCTCGGTAGTGGTATTTTATTATCTTCACTAAATAGTCCCTCCTGCTCTAGCATAGTTTTTAATTCTAGGAATTTTTTATATAACTCTCCTTGACCGCATGGTTCGATTGTAAGTGCTTGAAATGATAATTTTCCACCCTTAGGATAATATTTAATATTACCTCTACATTGCACTAAATCGCCTATATTAAACTCTTGTTTAGCGCCGAACAATACACAAGATAAAAGGTTATCATTCTCTTTGAGTGTAAAATAAGCAATATTTCTTGTAACAGAAAAACTAGACAACTCTCCCGTTACACTAATGTCCTCTAATATCACCTCGTTGTCTATTAAATCTTTGATAATTTTATTGATTTGACTAACTGAGAAAACTTTCATTTATAATATATCTTTGACTACGTCTGCTAATACTCCATTGATAAATTTTGGACTCTTATCAGTTGAGAATTTTTTAGCCAATTCTACCGCCTCATTGATAACTACTTCTTTAGGATTTTTGATATATTTAAGTTCAATAATGGCTAATATCAATATCGCCAAATCAATCTTATATAAACGTTCTATTGTATATCCTTTTAAGTGTGATGAAATCAATTCATTAACCTCTAGATAATGTTCTGCAAAGTTAGATAATATTTGGCTAGTAAACTCTAAGCCCTCTTTGTCGGCGTTCTTATACACATCCTCTTCAGTAGGATTAAAAAACCTTGAATAAATAGTTTTAAACGCTAATTCACGCATATCAGTTCGTTTCATATCTTCTCCTCTTAATGACAAAAACTCTCTCTAGTTAGAGAGAATTCTTTTCAGCATCCATTATATGCACATTGATTGCCTTAATCTTGATAGTAAGTAAAGATGTAACGCTATTCTTAACATTTTGTTGAACACGATACACCAAATCATTCACTTCACAATCAGTGTCAACAATTACATACAAGTCGATGATTACTCCAAGATTAGTGTACTTAATCCTAACTCCTTTACCGACGTTTTTATTAAATGGACGTCTAATACTGAGTTTAGTCGGCTGGTAGGTATCTATTACACCTTTTACCTCTTTAGTCGCCAAACTGACGATTGATACAAGCATATTCTTATTAATATATGTGTCTGTCTCACCGCTGATATTATTTAATCGTGCCATAATATATCCTATCCTTTCGCAATTATTATAACACATTAAATCATCTTTAGCAAATTATTCTGAAGGAATTATAATAATTTTATCATCCTCGATACCGAACTGTTCATGAACTACACTAGCAATTTGAGCAACTTCAGCACCTGTTAATTCTTTAGCTTTAACAAAAACGTTAATATTAGAACTAGACGGAGTTACTACTGCATCTGGGAAGCCTTTTCCTCTAATGATACCCTCTGTAACTAACTCTTTCTCCATTTGAGCAATGATAGCAAGTTTGTTTTTCTCTGCCTCTTTTTTAGAATCTTCACTAGCACTGGTACTAGCTATAATAGAATCATAGAATTGAATTTCTTGAGTTCTGGTAGCTTCACGTTTATCTCTATATGTAGTATAAAAGTTAGCTGTTACATTATTAGTACTTGTTTGAGTACTATTTGAAAGACTACTATTAAGTGCAACGTTAACATAACCTGTAACCAATAGTAATGCTATCATGACTGACAATATAATAATTTTTTTCTTCTTTGATAATGTTTTCATAAATCCTCCTAATCACTTGATAATATTTCTATATTTCCGTTTGTAATATCAATTACAGCTTCTACCGCTTTTAGAACTTTTAACTTGTTAGATATATCACCTACTCCCTTCGCTGTAATTATCACTCCTTTTATTGGAGGGAAGGTTGTAATGTGAATGTTGGCATCTTCTACCTTTACCTGTGACATATCTAATGTAATCATTACTTTTACATTAGATACACCACCGATGTTAGATAGTATGCTTTCTAAGTTGTTTTCTAGTTCGTCAACGTAAGTTGTAATTGTTAATTCATTTGTAGTAGTGTTTTTATTGCTTGTCCTGTTTAGCTTTCCATTTGACATGAATATCAGTAACAGTATTACAATGAATATGATAGCAATATAAATCTCGATATGTTTTATCTTCTTAATTTTCTCTAGCCATTTAAATCCTGATTTGTTCTCTTTATCACTCATCGAATAATATCACCTCTTCAGTCAAATTTGTGTAAGTCAACACAACTTCAATAATGAATTCATACTTATTTATATGCTGCTTGTCCTTACTAATGACTAGTTTTTTTAAATTAACATTACAAGAATTTAGCGATAAATCATTATCTACTATCGAATAATTGATTTTTATGTCGATATTGCTAAATCCTTCCTTATCTAATTTGTTTTTTATAGATTTTTCAAGACTTGATACCTTTTGTTTATTT
>CATLDS010000040.1 GCA_949902685.1 uncultured Christensenellaceae bacterium
AAACTTTCGTACTGACTGACGTGTTGTTCTTCGACCATACCGATTTCCGCGTACAACTTACGACCCAAGTCGTTTTTATACCACTGGGCGATGTTCATGTAATAATTCATGGTCTGTTGCTCAGCAGCAGTAATGATATTGGCTACCAATTTCGTATAAAGGTCACTTTTCTTCGCATTCATTGCTTTTTTCACATTATCTTTTGGACATCTATGATGTGCTAGGGTTGGTCTACCCGGCATAATCTCGGTGAAGCGACCGACTAGACTATCAGGGTTAGCATTTTTTACATCTAATAGCATGAGATTACTAAATCTATATAAATGGTCAAAATCTTCTAGCAATGCGAAATTAAGCGCTTCAACGTTTGCCTTATCTTTATCATTCTGTGCTAGAGTTGCGGTAAGATCTATCGCTAACTGCTCATAGGCAATTGTAGTCTCCAATATGCTTTCATTGAGCGGTTTTAGACAGGCGATCATCTTCTGTTGCTGTTGCTCCTGCGAGCGCACTATGGCAAGATACTGTTTGATCTCATCAATATTGCAGTGTCTAGCGAACTGGTGTAGAAACCACACACTCTCATATTCTGTGCCATTCATAAGTATAACACGTGTCTTGGTATACGGACTAGCCTTCTTCTTATTGTACGGCTTCGGGTACATTTTCTCAAAACTCATTGCATATTTCTCAATTTCTTTTGTTTTTTCTTTTAATGGATTCATATTTTCTCCTCGTGAAAATGTTTAACTATGAAATAGTTTTTATTCACGAATAGAAAAATTAACTGTTCAAAGCAATAAAAAATCCGCACAAATGCGGATTATTCTATAATAAAGTATCTTCTACACTGAATGGATTGTGCTTGCGTGAATACTCGTGAGAATTATTATTAGGTGTATGGTGGAAGTGCTTCATCTCAGCAAGTTTAGTAGCCATTCTATCTCCTGCGCGTTTCTTTTCAAGTTCTACCTCACCCTCTGGAGTGATTAGTTTACTTAATTCTAATCTTTTTTCATTAACCTTAATCTTATAGTCGGTAAGCATATAGTCAACTCTCTTCTCTATTACTGCAAGTTCATCCTTACTAGTAGCATTGTTCTTTTGACTTACTACACTATCGTTAATATATTTAGTTACAGTTTGATTTATAAACTCCATTGCCTTACTACCTTGAAGGAAATCGATAATCGAACACTCATCTAAAGCATCAAAACCAACTTCGTACAATCTATGTATAAGAGCATAATCAAAGAATGAATGGTTGGATACAATTAAATCGTTGAATTGCAGTCCATATGAAGCTAATTTGTCTTTTACTTGTTCTACGCCATGGCAAGATAAAAAGTTATTAAAAGCACACTCACCATAGTATAATACATCCCACAATGTAATTATCTCGTCTCTATAATTTTTAATTGCTCTATAAATATCAGGTTTATCTTTAAATGCCTCTCTAACTCTAATATCTCTAGGGTCTGCAACTGTTAAAATCTTTTTTAAATCAATCATTTTGTCCTCCAATGACGTAATCATAACATACAAAATCCGCTATGTCAATAGTCAAATTTAGATACGATTGACTAATTAGTTGATTTAGTAGTATTAAATACTACATTAGTTAGATTAATATTTTCACAATCGTGAAGGATTTTATCTTTATCACACTTTATGTACGAATTAGTAATATTAATATCATGAATAGGATAACCTTTAAGTCCTTCAATTTTTAAACCTACATGAGAATTTGCACATTGTACATTGTCTATATAGAAATTATAAAATTTCGGCACATCATCTTCATCTAATTTTATAGTTTTTTCATCATTAGGCAACTCAACACTGTTAAATACATATTTCATACTAAGAATGATAGCCTCATTATCAATATCAGCCATATGGATGTTCTTTATATGAATGTCTCGAACGTATCCACCTCGTCCCATTGCAGATTTTACACGAATACCAACATTAGATCCTGAGAATATACAATCCTCTACATATACATTCTCAACCCCTCGTGACATTTCACTACCTACAACAAAGCCTCCATGCGAATTGAATACTTTACAATCATGTATCCAGACATTTTTGGTAGGAAAATTTATATTCCTTGCCGAACGATTTTTACCCGACTTTAGACAGATACCGTCATCACCCACCTGAAGAACGTTATTTACAATTTCGCAATTTTGACATGAATCGAGGTCTATCCCATCTCCATTCTGTGCTGAAAATTTATTTCTAATCAAAGCATCTTTTATAGTAACATTAGTACAGAATATAGGATGAACATTCCAAGCAGGAGAATTCTGCAGGGTCACACCCTCTATCAATACTTTATCGCAACTCACGATATTTAACAAAACTGGTCTATACATATCCCAGTGCTTACTAGCAATCTTGAGAGCGTTAGGATCGTTATAATCAGGTTCACCTTTTATTAATCCTTCATAAAAAGTCTTAGATGGGCACCATATATCATTACGATCAGTTTTCAATACATATTTGCTCTTTTTTAGACAATTATTCCACTCAAGTTCAGTCAACTGCCAACGTTTGATCCCTCGCCACAATTCACCAGAGCCATCAATCACTCCGCTACCAGTAATGGCAATATTTGTGCAATTTTCAGCCGATATTGGAGACTTGGCTCGTATCCTAACTGTACCTTCATAATTGGAAAAATATAGTGGATATTTTGATTTAATTTTAGTAAATTTAATAAATGCATTACTCTCTAGATGTAAATTAACGTTACTTTTTAGTTCGATTGGACTAGTCAAATAAAATCCATTAGGAACTATTACTTTACCGCCACCATGTTCATGACAATAATCAATCGCTCTCTGTATGGCAAGTTGATTATCTACCTGACATGAACTTTGAGCACCAAAATCAAGTATGTTATATTCTGCCTTTTTAAATATAGGGCGCTTGATTTTAAAATCTAGCATTTTCCTCTTACTCCTTTTCAAATGTATATTATCTCCATTTCCAAGACGTAATCTCTGGTAGGTCTACACCATATTCTTCAATATGTTCTTTGTGTTGTTTTAGTTTAGTTCTCACTAATTTATTTAGTTTCTTCTTGGTTTTTTCATCAATACTTACATATTTCAATACTTTTTCTAGTAAATGGAATCTATCAGCCTTATTCATTACACGCATATCAAACGATGTAGTAATAGTACCCTCTTCTATATATCCAGACACATGAAGTTCTTGATTGTGTCTCTTATATGCCAACTGATGAATTAATTGTGGGTATCCATGGAAATTAAAGATTACAGGTTTATCTATGGTGAATATCTTATCATATTCTTTATCTGCTAATCCATGTGGATGTGCATAATCTGGTACCATCTTCATAAGGTCTACAACATTCACAAAACGAACATTAAGATTAGGTAGATATTCTTTAATAAGTGTAATTGTAGCAAGTGACTCTATCGTCGCAGTATCTCCACATGACGCAATGACTAAATCTGGATTAGAAGTATCTCCTACCCCTGCCCACTTCCACTCGCCAATACCTTTGGCACAATGTTTCTTAGCATCTGCCATGTTTAGCCATTGGAAACTAGGATGTTTAGATGCGACAATCACATTGACATAATTCTTACTCTTAGCACAATGGTCGTAGCAAGAAAGTAGACAGTTCGCATCAGCAGGAAGATAAATACGTACAACATCTGCGTTTTTATTAACCATATGATCCAAAAATCCTGGGTCTTGATGAGTGAAACCATTGTGATCTTGTTGCCAAACATTACTGGTAAGAATTAAATTGAGCGAAGAAATTGGTTCTCTCCATGATATTTCATTACAAACTTTTAACCACTTAGCATGCTGAGCGACCATGCTATCTACTACTCGAATGAATGCTTCGTAACTGTTGAACATACCGTGTCTACCCGTGAGTAGATAACCTTCTAACCAACCTTCACAAAGATGTTCGGAAAGATAAGAATCCATAATTCTGCCGTCTATAGATAGTTTGTCATCTATAGGAAGAATTTTGGCATTAAACGATCTATTCTCCACCTCGAATGCCTTATAAAGTCTATTACTCATAGCCTCGTCTGGACTGAAAATACGATAGTTTTTGTTTACTTTGTTTAATTTAAACAAATCACGTACATATCCACCTAATTCCAACATATCTTGAGTCTTAATCGTACCATGTCCACGGAATTTCACAGCATAATCATCTATATTAGGAGTAATCAGTTCTTTTAAGAGTCTGCCACCATTAGCATACGGGCTAGCCGTCATGCGTTTATCTCCCTTAGGTACTATTGATAAATATTCCTTTTCCAATCTATAATCTTTATCAAATAATTCGTTAGGTTTATAACTATTGAGCCAATTTCTTAACAGATCTAAATGCTCGGGTTTGCTCATAGAGATTGGTATCTGGTGAGCCTTAAAATAATCCTCAACCTTAACTCCATCCACCTCTTTTGGCCCTGTCCAACCTTTAGGAGCACGCAGAATAATCATTGGCGTCGGTCTTCTATCCAAATCTCCTGTCTTTGCTATTCTCTTATTTTCTTTAATCTGTTCGATACATTTATCCATACTCTCAGCCATGAGTAAGTGCATCTTCTTAGGGTCACTACCCTCTACAAAGTATGGCGTATAGCCATAACCTTCAAATAATTTCTTTAATTCAGTTTTACTCATTCGTGATAGAATAGTAGGATTATTAATCTTATAACCATTAAGGTGAAGTACTGGAAGAACTGCTCCGTCACGTCTAGGGTCAACAAATTTATTACTATGCCATGAAGTAGCTAGAGGTCCAGTCTCTGCCTCTCCATCTCCAACAATTACAGTCGCAATCAAATTAGGATTATCAAATACAGCTCCATAACCATGAGTGAGTGAATACCCTAACTCACCACCTTCATGAATAGAACCCGGAGTCTCAGGTACTGCATGTGAGCCTATACCGCCTGGGAAAGAAAATTGCTTACACAACCTCTTCATCCCCTCTCTATCTAGCGAAATCTCAGGATAGTATTCGCTATACACACCCTCTAGATAACTATTAGCAGTCAAAAAATTACCACCATGACCTGGTCCAGATAAAAGTATCATATCAAGGTTATACTTGTTAATCACTCTATCACAGTGCGCGTACACGAAATTTTGTCCCGGTACAGTGCCCCAATGTCCAACAAGTTTTTTCTTAATATCGTCTAGATTTAATTCATGCTCTCGCATGAGCGGATTATCCAATAGATATAGTTGTGCAACAGATAAGTAATTAGCCGCTCTCCAATAACCATCAAGTTTACTCAAATATTCTTCAGTTAAAAATTTGTCCATATTTACCCCTCTTGACTATTCTATCCAAAGAAATAAAAAAAAGCAAACAATTTGTGTTTTGCTTTTCTCTTATTTCTATTTTCCTAACTTGTTTTTAATTATAATTAGCAGGTATAACTTTTAGTTGCTCGTCATTAGTTTCTCTATCAACACTTGCAATTTCGTGAATATACTTAACATAATCTTCGTGATAATTATCTACCGCTAGATTATGATATTCTTTAGCTTTAGTTAGTGTAATCATTTGCTCTGGATTTCCTTCTAGATAAACATATTTTGATAATGGTTTACTAAACTCAATAAGCCTTTCTGTAACATATTCTCCACGAGTCACATCGTATATGCCTTTCTTCGTAGTCTTAATTAAATCAGCAGTTGCACTATCATTAACTCGCACTGTAGCAATGCTAAAGTCCTCTAGATTATATTTACTAAATATCATACATTTCTCTTATGATATAATAGATACCATATCTTATCCAATAAATTGTCAATGTCTATTTGAAAATTATTATTTTATTTGTTCTCTTTTAAAAATTTTAAATAAACTTTTTTTACTGAATAATCGTTGCCGATATTCAATCCTAAACCTTTTAAAGTATTTAACATAGTTTCAATTTTTTGTTGTTCAGTTAAATCTTTCATATCAAAAGTTTCTTCATATTCAATATAGTTCC
>CATLDS010000041.1 GCA_949902685.1 uncultured Christensenellaceae bacterium
TCACAAAGGCCTCAAACTCCTTTGATGATAAAGCATCCGGATCACACCCCATATATTTATCAAACTGATAGTTATTCCATCCGCGCCCGATTATAAAAAGCACATTTTCATATTCCTCTCCTTTTAATTATTTTTGAGTGTTAAACTCGTAATACATAGGTAAGTGCCACGGGATTGAACTTATAGTTCTATAAGGAACGCATTTTCCTATAATTGAGTCAATTGTAACAAAAAATCAAACCCTTGTCAATAATACCAAGTAAAATAACGACATAAAAAATTAAGACATAAATCGTCTTAATCCATCTTCATCTTATCTAATTGAACTCGTATCTCGGCTATCAATGTTTTCTGCGAATTGGTAAGTTCTCTATTCTTCTCCAGATAGTCAACAATCTCGATTGTGTCCATTTTTAGTTTTACTCGTTTCTCAGGTGTCAAGTTATACGAATCAAGGATGTTTGCCAACCTGTCCGCCAATTTCACTACTAGAGCATATGGCGACATAATACACATCCTAGTCTTTAGATAATTTGATTTCCCTACGAGGTCGCTCATATAGTCAGCAGTAGTTAATTCTATTACAATACTGGCAACTATCTCGCCAAAGTTATCAATCAATTCACGATATGATGTATATGTATCTTCTAGTGTATCATGTAAAAGTGCTGCTGCTATAATGTGGTCAAGTTTGCTAGATTTTTTATACTGTTTTACTAACTCCGCAACCTTAATAGGATGACAAATATACGGAGTTACACCATCAGCACGAAACTGTCCCGCGTGCTTCTGTGTAGCATATTTCAGTACATAATCATAATCTAAATTCATTAACCCTTCAATCCTCTTGACTGCCTATCCATATCTTCTCGTCGTAGTTAGTTCACTTGCTCGATTGCCTTCGCAATCATTCGCCTTGCTCTCTACTACTCCTCTTTTTGTTCAAACTTTTTTCGCAAAATTATGTAGTCGAAGATATGTTCTATCCTTTTAATCCTCTTGACTGCCTATCCATATCTTCGACTACTATGTCGCATATCTCACCAAGTGTAGCGCAATATTTAAGCACATCCCACGGCTCATTAGTGTGGAAATGGATTTTTACAGTTTCAGAACTGCTACCTAAACCATCGCCTACAGCTATAAGACAATCCCCTTTAAAATTACTTAAAAAATAATCGCGTATGGCATCTTCATTCAAGTTTTTACCTTCAATTAATAATTGAGTATCATATCTAAATTCTATCATCAACATTCTCCTAAAAGTAATGTGCGTATTCTATCAAAAAACGTTGATTTAGTAAAGCATTTTCATTCATCTACTAAAGTTTTAATTGTCAACCTTATTTACTTCATGAACTGTCGCTACAATATTCTCTTTCTTTTCTTCCACCTTATCTTCTTTAGGTATTGAGCAGTATTTTTTCTCATAGATTACCAAGATTATCAATATCGCAGTATATGATAACATTGTGAAGCAAAAATATGCTTTAAAGGCAATTAAACTCTTAGACAACGAAGCTAGTATCAATAACAATACAGAAGCCACACGTGATAAATCTAATATAACTTCAGTCGTTACTTGGTGCTCAGTAATTTCACTATATAAACCTGCTTCTTTAAGACTACCATTTCTATATGCATCATACATTGTCCTAAATATGATACGACTAATATATGAGAAGAAATTATAAATAATGACTGTGATGACGCTTGGAATAAATACGTACAACAAACAAGCCAAAAATGGTAGTATGGCACAGATAATATATAACCAACTTCTTTTGCCCTCTTTAGTAAATCTGGTAATTAGAAGGATTGACACCATTGATATTCCTGAGAATATACTAGTAAGAATGCCCAGACTAAAATTAGAGCCAAATTCTATCATTATACAGAAACTAAGTAGGTTACCTACAATGCTTGTAAATCCGTAAAAGCAGTATGCTAGATATATTAATTTAATCTTCTTACCTGCTGGATTTTCTTTTAATTTCTTGTAATACCCTTTTAAGTCAAATTTACTACCCTCTGGTTTTTTAGAATGCACAAAGAACGATAGTATAATTTGAATCGAACATATTACAGATACTACAATAGCCGCCTGCACGAATGATGACATATCAATGAAGAGTCCTAATAGAATTGGAGCTCCTATCTCGAGAGAACGTGCTAAAATCTGTTCTAAGAGCGCATATTTCTTAATGCTTTTACGAGACACCATCTCTTGCTTGAGCGTATTGTATGATGAATAATATGTTCCCGTCGACACCCCTCTCAATGCACCAGCGAGAATTACCATACTTGAAACATTGCGACCTATAAATATCAATATCACTACTACACAAGTTCTTAAGATTACTCCTAGTCTATATATCCATATTCGATTGGTCTTCTCTACCAAATAACCAAATACAAAAAATATTGGAATAGCCACCGCGTATGTCATCAATTCAAATAGTGCAATATTCCTAACACATACAAAAATATCTGGTGATGAATGATAAATAAAAGCTACTAGGAAAGTAGACACCATTAAATCCGAAATAATGTTCATCAAATTCGCTGCAAATAGGCAGGATGATGATTTCATATCTTTTTTACTTGTTTTAATATCATATGTATAAGCCATAAAAACCTCTTTTCTTGTCAAATATAACAAATGATGATATAAAAATCAAATATCTTACTTAATTTTTAATCAGTTTAATAATAAAAATCTAAAAAATTTTTAATATCTGTTCTTATTTTAAACCAACCTATAAAAACATATACTAAAACGCATTAAAAGAAAAAGGCTGAGATATACTCAACCTTTTACCTTAAATTTTACCATATAACAAACGAATCTATGCTTGCATTTCCTTTACATATAATCTTAACTTTATGATTTCCACTTTTTAACCCCGGAGATACATATCTAACAGCCATATCTCCTTGAATATCACGAATAACTACCGATTCTAGTTTCTTACCATCAATGTACACTTCATAATTATCACCATATTTAGTAGATGATAATATCGCTATTCTACTTCCAGTAAACTCTACCTCAACCGACTCTGTACGTCTGCTACCTATATAAATATGTCCATATGCTGATGAAGTAGCCTCAGTTTTCCAGTTGCCTTTGAACTTTACTTGATTGCTATCTGGACTTATCATCGAGCCATTAGGTAAATTCAAAAGGTATGAAAATTCAATTTTAGCTGCCGAAAAATATTTGCCATTATCAGTTTTAGTTACTTCAAATCTATAATACTGAAACTCAAATTGTTTAGTTAAAGCTATGTTAGCTACAACGCCATGATATGACATATTTGTATATTCACCCATAAGGTAGAAGTTGTTTCCATCTTTGCTTCCATAAATCTTAAAGTTCTTAGGCATACCACGATTGCCATCACTAAACTTATTTAATCCATATAATGTCATGTTGTTTGCAGTAATCAGTTCTCCAACATTAACTGTAATATTAAAAGGGTTCGCATCACTTATATATTTATTCTGTACAGTATGTATGTATGTATCTTCTTTCCCATCCAAAAAGTTACTTATATTGTAAAAGCCTTCTTCCACCCCTGTTGTCCAAGGCTCATAGTTCGTACTCACTAATGATTGTTTAGTATCATATTTAGTTGTATTGCTAAAGTTATAATTGTACCTTCTAGTGTATAAGTAGTCAGTCTCAAAATGGTTAGCGATTGACTCATATGAACTTCTATATGCTGTAGCATACGAATTATTCATATTCTGTGGAGCTATAGGTTGTGCATTGTTAGCTTCTTCTTCGGTAACCTCTTGACCAGCACTATTGAAATATTTGACTATTTCATTACCATGTTCATCAAGGTACTTATTACCATTTTCATCCTCTGTTCTCATTGTATATGTCGGCACTGTCCATTGTCTTATGCCTAAACCAATGTAACTTATAACTGGAGATGTCTCTACAATAAGCACTGTTTTATAATACACCCATGAATTAGCTTTTAAATCCAAGTCTACCCAAGTGTTAGGATCGTTCCTAAACTTATCACTATTAGAAATAACTCCAGCATCAGCAATTTTTGCTTTTAATTCATATGTCTTGCCCCCATCGAGTGATATATAAAGTGCACAATTCCTTCTACCGCGTAATGCAATTCTATATCTACCATCCGCATCAATGCGTATTTTTCCTCTCACTTCTGCAACTGCATTGTCTGGCACTATATGGTCTGGATATATCGTAGTATCTTTAGGCGCATACCAAATGTCCGTATTACTATTCTGTACATGGTTATCATTGTCTTCTGTCTTTTTACTTGAATAGCCGGCATACTTGTTTTCAAATGCATCAACTGCACTAGTATACATATTTCCGCTAGAGTAACTATATGTAGTACGCTCCAATACATATTTATTCATCTCATGTGTCTGCTCAAACTCTAATACTAAATCTATATCTTGCACTGGGAATAAATCTTCTGTACCTGGGGCTTTGTTCGTTAGATTGGTAATACCAAGTGTTACTATAATCTTACCCGATTCTAAATTTTTGTTTGGAGTAAATTTATAAATATACCTTTGCTCTTTTTCATTATATTCAACTTTAGTAAACTTACCATTTAAATTCGATGTATCAATTTTCTTTATTTTGTATTTAAATCCATTAGGAATTTCAACACTTCCGCTCACATATTGTCCAGCAGCATTGACTGTATACGGAGACAAATCTACAGTATAACTAGAGCCGTATGGTATTACATATGGTTGCTGGGTCTCAATGTATCTCTTAGTATTATCATAATAATAACTTCTACCTGTTTGATATACACAAGAGACTGGTACGAACATAGGTCTATCTTTTTGCGCTTCATGTAGCGTATTAGGTGTAAATCCGCCACCAAATGCTGTCACTAATGACGCGTAATAAGACATGTCTTGATGCGTATTATTACTCCAATTAGTAAAATAAGTATTAGCCCAACCATGAGAAGATTTCATAAACGCATCTTGCCCTAAATTGTGAATAAGAGTAGCATATATCGCTAATCCATTTGTACCCGTGATACTACCGCCACCTGCTTTAACTCTACTCAATGCCCATGTAGCACTAGTATAAGTGTTCCAACCAGATAGACCAGCCCCACCATGATTAGCAATCTGTCTATGTGATGAAATTCTAGTGAATAAACTATAACTTACTAAATTGAGTGAATTGTTGGTAACCTCTCCATCACCACCACCTAGACCAAATCCTTGAAAATTATGGTGATATTCGTGCATATTTCCCCATGCTCCTGATTCAATAAATGTATCGTAATTAAGAGAGTTTGACATCCAATCCATCGGGCAATTTACGCTACTTCTGCCTGGGAATGCAACTGCTGCACCTGCTGCCACGAATGCATCGTACAAGAAGACTACTCCTTGCAAACTTCTACTAGTTGTCACTAGTGAAATCTTCTCCCAAAGGACAGCCGCTTTATATATATCATTATAATCAAAAGCCTGTGCATAACGTTTAGGTCCAGAATGTAATACACCATAACTCCATACTTCCATGTCAAAAATAGGAGCACTAGATTTAGCATTACGTGCAAACTCCTCTGGAGTAGTATATCCGTGAATGTAATGTGAGTAGTTCACAGCACCTGATATTGTGACAGTATAAGTTGCCGAAGTATTCCTTATGTAAATAGGCCCACCAACAAATGAACCGATATATGCAGTATATACACCTTTGTTTAAAGTCGCTGTTGTCTTATTGATTACCAATGTATTTAGTATGTTAGGCATTCTGTTAATACCTTTTGCAGCCCAAATATTATTTGACTGACCGTTATACAATGCTTGACCAATATGTACTACTATACCACCAGTGGCATTCATATCTGCTTCGCTAATTTGTAATTTTACCACTTCTCCAGCAGGAGCATAAAGTCCAGTAATATTATAACTTTTTGCCTGT
>CATLDS010000042.1 GCA_949902685.1 uncultured Christensenellaceae bacterium
TTCACAATACAGACGTAATGCAGAGTGTTGCAAACATTATATCGACAGTAGACTGCCTTAATTCATTAGCCAATGTTGCTGTTAGCAATAATTACGTTAAACCAAACATAGTAGATAGTAGAGAGATTAATATTGTAGCGGGTAGACATCCAACTGTAGAAAAAATGCTAAAATCTAATGATTTCATTCCTAATGACTGTAAATTAAACGACTCTGATCAGCGCACTATGATATTGACAGGGCCTAATATGGCAGGTAAATCCACTTACATGCGTCAAGTAGCCTTAATCACTTATATGGCTCATATTGGTTCTTTCGTGCCAGCCGATAGTGCGGATATATGTATAGTAGATAGAATTTTTACCCGTATTGGTGCTAGTGATGATTTGGCAGTAGGACAATCTACATTCATGGTTGAGATGATAGAAGTTGCTAATATTCTCAATTTTGCTACTAATAATAGTTTGATTATTCTAGATGAAGTGGGTAGAGGAACATCTACATTTGATGGATTATCTATCGCTTGGTCTGTAGTTGAATATCTATCTAAAAAATTGAATGCAAAAACTCTATTTGCTACTCATTATCACGAATTGATGCAGTTAGAAGGTAAATATGATGGAGTAAAAAACTTCTGTATCTCAATTAAGGAGATTGGTGGTAAGTTGGTTTTCCTACGTAAGATAATGCGTGGTAGTGCAACTAGAAGTTATGGTATTGAAGTAGCAAGTTTAGCAGGTTTACCAAAAGAAATCATCAACAGATCTAAAGAATTGATACACGAATTTGAGGCAGAGAAAATGTCTAATTCCGCCTCTGTAGAGGTTGAATTAACTGACATATTAAAAAATATAGACATTAATAACCTTTCGCCTTTAGTCGCATTTGATACTCTTACTAGATTAATAGATATGGTTAAATAAATTTTAGGAGAATTATGGCAATCAATATTTTGGATAGCATAATTATCAATCGAATCTCTGCTGGAGAAGTAGTAGAGAGTCCTTTTTCGATTGTTAAAGAACTTTTGGACAATTCATTAGATGCAGGTGCTACTAAAATACATATCGAAATCAAAAATGGCGGTATTGATTATATACAAGTGAAAGACAACGGTAAAGGAATAGATAGAGATGATATTATCAAAGCATTCTTGCCTCATGCGACTAGTAAAATCAAAAATATAGAAGATTTGGAAGAAATTGCCACATTGGGTTTTAGAGGAGAAGCATTAGCCAGTATATCAAATGTCAGTCAAACACGAATGAATACCAGAACCATCAATAATGATTGTGCTTTTTCAATAGATGTCAACGGTGGCGTATTCGGCGAAATTGAACCGTCATCAGCTGATTTTGGTACAAAAATTGAAGTAAACAACCTGTTTTTCAATACTCCAGCTAGAAGAAAATTCTTAAAGAAACCCAAACAAGAAGAGGCTCAAATTACTAACATTATATCTAGATATATCTTAGCACATCCTGACATAAGTTTTAAATATATAGTCGATGATAAAACAATTTATCAAACATCTGGTAATACATTAAAAGACGCTATATATTGTGTATATGGTGCAGAATTTACCCTTAATCTACTTCCAATAGAAAAACAACTTGGAAATATTCACCTTCATGGATATGCTTCTAAAGTAGGATTTAGTAAGCCAAATACCACCTATCAAACACTTATGGTTAATGGTAGATATGTAATTGATGAAATTGTATCTAAAGCCTCATATATGGCATATGAGGAATATTTAATGACACGTCAATTTCCTGTTTATATTCTTAATTTAGATATGCCTAATATCGATGTAGATGTCAATGTTCATCCTAGCAAATTAAATGTAAAATTCGCTAATCCTAACAAAATTTATGACTTGGTTTTTTCGGCTATTAGATCTGCAATATACGAACAATTAAACCCAATAGAAGTGAAAGAGACAATACTACCTAACGAACCAAAGGAGACTCTAATCAAAACGAATATCAATTCATTGAAAGAGATAGAATTAGAGCCTAATACAAAATCTATATTTGATAGCAAAGTGGAACTAAGACAAGAGACATTTTCTCCTGTAACAATCTTTGACTTAAAACATGAAGAAGTTAAAGATAATCCAAACAAAAAAATTGAAACTAATAATATAACCTCTGTTAAAATTCAAGAAGATACTAATGATTATAGAAATGTTGAAGATTTTACAGATTACAAAATTGTAGGGCAATTATTTAACGAATTTTTAATTCTAGAGCGTGGAGAACAAATGCTCTTAGTAGATTTTCATGCGGGTCACGAACGTTTAAATTATGATAAATTTGCACAGATGGTGGAGGCACGTAACATCGTAGTTCAAGATTTATTAGTGCCTTATGTACAATCAATGACTGTACAAGAAGTTCAATTCATTATAGAACTGAAAGACAAATTATTCGACTTAGGTTTTGATATAGCAGAATTTGGTGACAATAAGATAGTAATCAATTCTGTACCTATGCAATTAAAGGACATAAATTTAAAAAACTTTGTTGATGATTTATTGCACGACATGAAAAATTTTAAACCAACTATGAATAATGAAATCAAGCATTATCTAATGCAGAAGGCTTGCAAGAGTAGTGTTAAATCAGGTATGACTTTGACAGAGTTGGAAATCAAGGAACTATTAAAAAATCTTGATAAAAATAATAATGTTTTACTATGTCCTCACGGCAGACCGGTCGTATCTGTCATATCACGCGCCCAAATTGAAAAATGGTTTAAACGAATAGTATGAATAAGATAGTAATTATTACAGGACTTACTGCGAGCGGTAAGAGTGGGTTAGCACTTAAATTAGCAAAAAAATATAATGGTGAAATAATCTCTGCTGATAGTGTACAAATTTATAGAGGGCTTGATATTGGTAGTGCAAAAGAAAGCATAGTTAATAGAAATCAAATTAAACATCACCTCATAGATATCAAGTCGTTTGATGAGACTTACAATGTAGGTGAATTTATAACTGATTGTAAAAGAGCAATTGATGAAATAATAGTTAAGAAAAAATTACCTATAATAGTAGGTGGAACAGGGTTATATGTCAAGGCTTTAATCGAAGGATATTCGCTTGGAGGTACAATTAAAAATTCCAAGTTTAGAGATGAATATACCAATCTCGCTCTAGAGAAGGGTAATGAATATGTATGGAATATATTGAATGAAAAGAATAGCGAACGAGCGAAATCTGTCCATTACAACAATCTAAAGCGCGTTATTAGATATTTAGAGATAGAGCAGTTTGGTAATGACACTGACGCGAAAGAGAGTGTTTTAGACGAATTTGACGTCATCAGTGTAGGTATTATAGAGGATAGGGAGAAAATTTATTCACGCATTGATACCAGAGTAGACGAAATGATTAGTTCAGGACTTGAAGAAGAGGTTAAAACTTTGATTTTCAATGGAGCAAATCGCGATAATCAATCAATGAATTCTATAGGCTACAAAGAATGGTTTGATTATTTTGATGGTCTAAAGTCGTATGAAGAAACTATTTCACTCATTAAACAACATTCACGCAACTACTGTAAAAGACAATTAACTTTTTTAAAAACTATTAGGAATTTGCAACTACTCACACTAAAAGAGGCCGAAGTAACGATAGAAAATTTTTTAAAAAGCTAGGAGAATATAATGATTAAATTGAACGAAAGAGCAATTGAATTAGTAAATAAAGCAGAGAAACAATGCAAGACAGATTTTGATAATATAACTTCGGTTGAATTTAAAAATCAATTAAAAGTATTGAATGCTTTTAATGATGCTCATATTCAATCTAGACATTTTATCGGCAGTAGCGGATATGGACATAACGACATAGGAAAAGAAAAATTATGTGAACTTTTCGCTACAATATTCCATACTGAAGATGCTTTAGTTAGTCCACTGATCAGTTGCGGTACTGAAGCTATTAGCCAAACTCTCTTAGGTATCCTACGACCTAAAGATAATATGTTGTGCATCTCTGGCACTCCATATGACACCTTAAACCAATTAATACATGGAGTGAAGGGTAGAGATGTAGGTTCACTTAAAGACTATAATATTGGTTACAGTGAGGTAGAATTAATTAATGGTGAGTTTGATTTATTAACCATAAAAACACAAGTCAATAAATTAAAACCTAAACTAATCTACATCCAGCGTTCACGTGGCTACTCATTACGCAATGCATTAACAATATCTCAAATCGAACGTGTGATAAAAGATATTCGTTCATATAATAAAACCAGTTTCATTGTAGTAGACAACTGCTATGGAGAATTCACAGAAGAGAGAGAGCCGACAGATGTGGGTGCAGATTTAGTTATTGGCTCGCTTTTGAAAAATATGGGCGGGGGCATAGCGCCTACAGGTGGTTATATAGCTGGTAAACATGAATTAATAGAACTCATATCATATAAAATGACCAGTCCGGCATTGGGAGTTGATACTGGTTCATATGAGTTAGGGTATAAAGCATTTTTTGAAGGATTATTTGTTTCGCCTCATGTAGTAGCAGAAGCCAAAAAACTTGTTGCACTTACAAGAACAGCACTTCCAAAATTAGACTATGAAACTGTACCTAGTATAGAACAACCAATTAGTGACATAGTCACTTGTATCAAATTTAATGATAAAGATAAACTTGTAAAATTCACGCGGGCTATTCAATCATCAAGCGCAATAGATAGTGATTCGACTCTTGAGGCAGGGGAGATGGATGGTTACGAAGATTTGATTATAATGGCAAGTGGTAGTTTCAATCAAGGCAGTAGTATAGAACTTAGTTGTGATGGTCCAATGCGCGAACCATATGCTGGATTCCTACAGGGATGTTTAACATATCAGCATGGAAAGATTGGATTAATAAATGCTATAGGTAGTCTATTAGAATAAAAATGACGTACTACAATGTACGTTTTTTTATTTCTATGTCTGTGGATTGAGATAGGGCAGAGTGGAAAGTTACATTCATATCTTTGCGTAAAACAACACTTTTACGCAAAGATAATTAAAATAATGGTTAAAAACCTGTGGAAATGTCGTGTTTTGTCCACAGATAACAAATAATACTATTTGATATACTATGGTTCGACAATCTTTTCATTTTTTTATACACATAAAGTAATAACGCAGATTTGGACTATATATCATCATAAAAATATCAATCTAGATAACCAATCCTTCATCTAAAATCTAGTCAATTCGTCTAATCGCAATTTAGCAATACTATCTAATGTATATTATCACCTAGATTTATCAATGATAGTTAAATATGTCATTTTAAATAGAATTATCAAAAATTTTGAAGTAATTAATGCTGTTCAATATCTTTGCGTAAAAAACACAAACATGAAAATAAAAAATCTGTGATAATTTCACAGATTTCAAAATTTGATTTTAGCAATTATTAATATCATCTAGATTGATTGATAATTGTTCTTCTTGTTTATTATCATTATCTAACTGGATATTTACATTTTCTTCTACCCTAGCATTACCATATACCTTTTGGCGTAATTCATTTTTAAGTGCTGTAGCTTTGGCAAGTTCTTTTTCTTTCTTCTCAACCTCTAATGCTTTAGCTTCGTATTCATATTTTGGTGTTTTTGTATACTCAAAAACCAAATTCTTTATACGCTTAATACCGCCTGACTTTTTAAACTCTTTCCATTCCTTTTTAGAAATATCAAGTTTTGCATTATAAGATATAAGAGAGACAAACCCACAGAAACCGCCGATTGAAATTATAGATACACCGGATAATAAATCCAATACACTCCATGCATTTGCCAATGCTGAAAAAAGAAACGGAAAACCTAAGCCCG
>CATLDS010000043.1 GCA_949902685.1 uncultured Christensenellaceae bacterium
GTGGTTTTATCAAGATACTTAATCTTCAAATCTGTGCCAATTACAGACAGGACCTCACGTTTTAACTGAAAAACCATTTCATCAACACCAAAACTTACGACCGATTTAATACCTTCAAGATACAAAAACCTACCGCCAAGATTAATCATGCGGTAGTTAGTAGATATATTGGTATCTGTCATAAATTTCTCTATCTCGCCCATCATGCTCATACAAAAACATATGAAATATGAGCAAAAAAAAGACTACTTAAATTCAATATTAAATCTTTTTATAGTATCTTTGCATATTTCTTCTGGTAGATACATTCCAAAATCTAATGCCCTAAGCATTACCTTCTCACACTCTTCATCTCGAATTTCTAAGACACAGTTAATCAATGCTTCTTTGTAATCTTTAAAAGCTTTGACATTAGCATCACCTATCTTCTTCAAGAATTTATTTTCAAAATCCGTAAATCCAAAGAAATCTGCTATCCTTTCACTAACCTCTTTAGCGTCAGCTGGACGTATAAATGACCTAAAAAAATCCTTTCTCATTTAATTTGAGCCTCCTTTTGTATAAAATAATACATATTTTTACAAAATTGTCAAATAATATTCCCACATTCCCTATAAAAATAATGAAAATTTTTATTTTGGGTAGATTAATACTATGAAAAGTCTGTCGACAAGATTGAAAGAACTAATGCAATTGGATGATAAAAGTATTGATGATATCCAAAAATATTTATCTATTAATAGCAATTCTATTATTTATGATTGGCTCGATGACGTAAGTACACCAAGATTTCATAATGTCATAAAGTTAGCCGACCTATTCAATTGTTCTATTGATTACATTTTAAATATAACAGACAATTTAGAAAAAGTAAGTACCAAAGAATTACCCTCTTTTCGTAATCAATTCAAGAAAGTTGTCTATGATAGAAATTTTACTCAAAACAAAATTATTAATGATAAAATACTTTCTCACGGACATATTGCAACAATTAACAAAAATCGTTATTTATCGACAGAAAATATGATAAAACTTGCAGATTATCTAGGTGTTAGTATTGATTTCTTAGTTGGTAGAGGATAATTTTCGACCAAATACATTATATTATCATAAATTACTACAAAAAAAGACTTCTTACTTAGAAGTCTTTTTTAACTGGGTCTCTACATAAGTATCATAATCGGTCTCACTGTCATATTCGACTGTCTTGTTGATACGTATGATGCGATTGGCCACAGTGGACATTATCTCTTCATCATGTGTAGAGAATATCATACAACCGTCAAATTTCTCCATACCTTTATTAAGTGCGGTGATTGATTCTAGATCAAGGTGGTTGGTAGGTTCATCCAGTAATAAGAAATTACCACTCTGCAACATCATGCGTGCTAACATACAGCGAACTTTCTCTCCACCAGACAATACCTTAGCACGTTTCTCAGCCTCTTCCCCACTAAACAGCATTCTACCTAACCATGAGCGTAAGAATGTAGCATCATTTTCCTTAGTGAACTGACCTATCCATTCTACTAATGTAAGGTCACAATTCTCAAAATAATCATTATTATTCTGTGGCAGATAAGTAGGAGTGATGGTCTTACCCCACTTCACCTCGCCTTTGTAATCCGTATCTTTACCTGAAAGTATATCAAATAAAGCGGTCACCACATTACTATTATTAGACATGATTGCAATCTTATTGTCAGGACGAACGGTAAACGATACATTCTCAAATAATCCCGGTTTAGTCAAATTCTTCACAAACAATATGTCATTACCTATGCGTTGTTCAAATTTAAAATCAATATATGGATATTTTCTACTACTTGGCTTAATGTCCTCTATTGTTAGACGTTCAAGTTCTTTCTTCCTACTCGTAGCTTGTTTCGATTTCGAGGCATTAGCAGCAAATCTAGCAATGAAGTCTTGCAACTCTTTCGCACGTTGCTCTGCTTTCTTATTCTGTTCTTTCTGCTGTTTCAATGCCAACTGGCTAGATTCGTACCAGAAATCATAGTTACCAAGATACAAATTAATCTTACCATAATCTATATCGCACACGTGAGTACACACTTTATTTAAGAAGTGTCGATTGTGACTTACTATGATTATAGTGTTCTCAAAGTTTAATATAAAGTCCTCTAACCAACGTATTGTCTTAATATCCAAATTGTTGGTAGGCTCGTCTAGAATTAGGTTATCAGGATTAGAGAAAAGAGCCTGTGCAAGCAACACTTTTACCTTAATTTTACTATCAACGTTACCCATTAATTCGTAATGTAATTCTTTCGGTATATCTAGTGAATTTAACAAACTCTCTGCATCGCTCTCTGCATCCCAACCGTTTAGTTCCATAAATTCTGCTTCCAATTCGCCAAGTTTAACACCATCTTCTTCGGTAAAATCGGTTTTCTGGTAATACACCTCTTTTTCATCCATTATCTCGACTAATCTCTTATGCCCCATAAGCACTGTACGCAAAACTGTACAATCATTATATTTCTCTTGGTTCTGCTCGAGTACTGACAATCGCTCCTTATTAGGAATTGAAACGTCTCCCTTACTTGGCTCTAATTCGCCCGACAAAACTTTCATAAAAGTAGACTTACCCGCACCGTTAGCACCAATCACACCATAGCAATTACCTTTAGTGAACTTAAGGTTAACCTCATCGAATAATTTTCTACTACCAAATTGAACTGCAACATTATTAACTGTAATCATTATTACTCCTTATCCTAAAGTAGATTAGCATAAAAAAAAGATTTTGGCAAGTCTAATACTTGCCGATTTTACTGAATGTAATGGTTTTAAACATTTTATATATCGCAACTGTAAGTATTATGAATGCGATGCCCGCTAGCCAGCCAGCCAAAATATCGCTAGCATAATGTACGCCTAGATACACCCTACTAAATCCAGTCATTAAAATTATAATAGATAATATTATTGAAGATAAAACTTTCGTAACTTTTGGTTTATTACTAACTGATAAGAAATATATAATTAGACCGAATACAAGTATACTAAGCATAGCATGAGCAGACGGAAAACTATGTCCTATCTCCTCTATAATCATTAAATCTGTCGGTCTAGGTCTACGAATAATTGATTTGACTACCAAATTGAATACTGATGCCAACACTAGCCCTAACATGCTAGATAGTCCAATCCTTTTATCTCTAACAAATATCAGCATTAATAGTACTACAATTACTAGAAAATAGAACTGACCGAAATATGTGAAAACCTTAAAAAATCCATTCCAAAAATCAGTACGCACACCAACTACAAAGTTATTCAATCTATCAACAAAAAACATATGTCTATTAATAACTAAAATAGCCATTACAAAAAACACACTTAAACTAAGTATTAATAGAATTGTAGATAGAATAAATACAAGTGGTTTTCTTCGATTTTCCATATCTAAATTATACACCTAAATATCAATTTTACAATCATTTTAATATGTTTAAAAGAAAAAATTTAATGCTCACACATTAAATTTATCTATTAATAAATCTCCTAACTCCATCAAAGTTATCACAATCAGTATGCTGAATATAATATACGAGACATGCCATATTGCTAACCTCTATTAGAACATCAAGAGCAATCTTCACTATATCCTTAGTGCTAATCTCTTGCTTTTGAAGTGAAAGCAATCTAGACTCTATCTTATCTACAATATTATCTACACTAGCACCGCTATCTACACAATAAGTAGCATATCTAATACTCTCGGCTAATTTCTCAGTCTTGAATGGTTCACGTACGTTATCTACATTAGTAACCACCATAGGATTGGTCTCTACTGTCTCATATGTAGTGAAACGCTTACCACAACGAAGGCACTCTCTACGTCTACGAATACTCGTATCCTTGAGATACCTACTATCCACCACTTTGCTCTCATTGTTGCTACAGAAAATACATTTCATAATTCTTCCCCTCTTATAGTGTAATAAAAAAACACCTTATATTTTTATTATGGCACATTTCGACAAAAATACCAAATGTTTTATAGTGTTTTTTCAATTTATTATTTATTTTCCGTACTGATTTTCACCCAATGCTATGATGTTATCTCTATGATGATCTTTCTTCGGCTTTGGTTTATCTTTATGCGAATTATCATCAATATATAGTTCTACTAAAATGACATCAACACCAATTTTACATATACAATCGAATGGGATGAAAATATCCTTACCACCCTTGAATAATCCTAGAAAGCCAGAGTTTGGTTGTGGCACGATGAAACCCAGAGTACACGCACTAACAATGTCAAAGATAACATCTGTGATATGCCCCAGACATTTACCATCTACGGTATTAATTACTTGCTTGCATTTCAACTCAAGGAAAGAAACTTCCATATTAACTATTTATGTTAAAATATGAAATAAAATGTCAAAATTTAAGAATTATTAGTTAAGATATAATCCTACACTCTTTAATTCTAGTTTTTCCTTAGTTATCTGTTTGCATGGAGCGGTACGTGTCAAAATTGAGATATCGTTCACATCTACTGCCACAATATTATCTTTACAATTTAGCACTAATTCACCTGTTACCACTGGAGAAACTACTGCAAATATTTTCTCATTACCCGATAATATCTTTAGACCTTTTCTATTCCTAGCACCTACACCAATCTCGTTTAAACTAAACTTCTTAGCCATACCATTCTGTGTAATCACCAGCACCTTATCCAATGTATTGACCTGACTAGCAAATATAACGTGTTGTTTATCATTCAAACTCATACCTATCACACCGCCACTATTACGTTTGGTAACAGGTACTGTACTATATTCCATATTAACAGCCATACCATCACTGCTAGCCATCAAAACTGATGGTAAATTATCATTAATCTGTACATTGACGATACGATCAAAATCTTTTAATTTAATCGCAATACTACCAGACTTCACTTTATCAAATTCACTGGTTTCAATTCGCTTAATAAAACCATCGCGTGTCATCATAATAAGTTCTTTTGACTCTGTCATTTCCTCATTACTGAATGCTGACACTATACATTCTTTCGATTCAGCGTGCACTATTTGATTGAGCGCCGTACCTTTCTGCGCAAATTTTGATTTAGGAATATCTCGCACATTAACACGGAAGAAATTACCAAAATTAGTGAACATATATATACTGCTATTAGTGCTAGTATGCACGATAGTTTTATGCAATGCACTGACATTATCGTACTTATATTCAGGTAACGCACTCTGTATCTGCTTGATATCCAACATCTTTATCCTTAATCCATCATTGGATACCGCCACAGCACACTCCGTATCTAACAACTTCTCAATAGGTGTAATGCTATAATTGTCGAACGTTGTCACTATTTTTGTTTTACGAGGAGTAGCATATTTGTCTTTTAATACTGTCAACTCTCGTTTAATGACTCCGTATTGCAATTCTCTACTATTCAATATCGCTGTCAATTCTTCTATAGTCTTTTTTAGTTCTACTAATTCTTGACGTAACTTTTCCACCTCAAGATTAGTGAGCCTACTCAATCTCATATCCAAAATTGCTTGAGTTTGAATTTCTGTAAGGTTGAAGCGTGACATCAGTTTAACTTTGGCATCTGCTGTAGAAGCGGATGTCTTGATTATCTTAATAACTTCATCAATATTTTGTATTGCGACACAAAGTCCTTCCACTATATGCGCTCTGGCTTTCGCTTTTTCTAAATCAAATTTAGTACGGCGAACAATTACATCTAACTGAAATTTAATGTAGTATGACAAGTAATCTAATAGGCC
>CATLDS010000044.1 GCA_949902685.1 uncultured Christensenellaceae bacterium
ATGATGGATTTGTAATGAGCAGTTCGTTCAACAACGACATTAAGGAAATTGAATTAATGTTAGGACTAGAGCAGGTAAATAAAGATGAGCCACTAGACGACAATCAAAAATGGTTAGACTATATGAATAATGAGACACCTAAGACACATGGTAGGTCTCGTATGAAAAGATTTACTACCAAATTGATAGAAGGTAGAGGTGTTAAACCATGTGGCAGAGAATGTCCAGCGTGGGGTAATGCAATCATAATGAGTGGCAATCACAAGTCTATGTTCTATAGCAAATTGTTAACTAACGATAGATATTATCTAGTACAGGCTGCTAGAATTACACCAGTGCCAGCAGAATGTCAAAATTTCTTCTACCATTACGTTAACCAGTATTTAAAGGACAATGCTGAGTTTAGATTAGAGTTCTTGAAGTCTCTTTTCTTGAATGACAATATTCTTACTCGTAAAGAGTTGGAGTGGTTCATAGATAATTTTGGTTTCCAGACAGAGTACGAAATCATCAAGAATGATACAGCGTTCCAAGAGGTAATAAAAGAGACTTTCCGTGCATTCTACGACTTGAGTAACAATGCCATGAATAATATGGCTATCAAGACTAAGAAGGCTAAAAAATTAGTTGAGAGAAATATCACTCGAATGAACAATGAATATACTAGGAGATTGAA
Source organism: uncultured Christensenellaceae bacterium (assembly GCA_949902685.1). Classification (GTDB taxonomy): domain Bacteria; phylum Bacillota; class Clostridia; order Christensenellales; family UBA1242; genus Onthoplasma. Next base: position 677 of record CATLDS010000044.1, read on the forward strand.
TAGTCTACTCAGTTGCTTCAAACGTGAGAAATTATATGGCAGTGAGGCTAGTGAGATATTTGCTAACGATGTAGTGTTGACAGACCCTACTATTATAAAAATATAGAAAAATGAGGTTAAACCTCATTTTTTGTCGCTTTTTTGTATTAATAATCTATTTTTAGTAGATGTTGATAGAAAATGTTATATTTTATCCAATTCACTCGAAATTTGTTTTTTATCGATGTGTTGACCGATGAATACCAGTTTAATCATTCTGTCACCATACTCACTATCCCAATCTTTCCTAAAACGTTCATCGTTAAGCAATAGTTGTTCAATCTGGTATCTAGGTAGGGTGGCGTACCATGGGCCGTTCTCGTTGAGAACTTTCTGTTTGCCTGCCTGCTCATACACATATGACATACGATTATCGTCAGTGAAGTATACCAGTCCTTTGGTACGTATTATCTTCTTGCCATAATCTTTGTTAGCCCAATCTTCAAATTTAAGCCTATCGAAAGGTTTGCGTCTAAAGTATACAAATGTACCTATACCATATTCTTCTGTCTCTCCGCCCTCATGGTCGTGATGGTGGTGATGCTCGTGCTCGTGATGATGATGTTCATGATGGTGCTCATGTTCATGGTCATGATGTTCGTGTTCCTCTTCATGCTCATCGTTGTCTTTCTCTAGTTCTTGGAACCAACCAGCCGAAGTGAGTACATTCTCCATGTCGAATAGGTTGGTGTCTAGTATATCTTTTAGTTCAACGTTAGAATAATCAGCCTCGATGATTTTCGCTTTTGGTTGGAGGTTCTTGATAATCTTCTTCACGCGTTTTAGTTCATCTTTCGATACTTCGCTTACTTTATTCATTATAAGCACATCACAGAACTCTATCTGTTGAATGACTAAGTTCTCGATATCTTCTTCGTCTATATCCTTTTTCACCAATTCATCGCCACAGCCGAATTCTTGTACCATACGTAACGTATCTACCACACTGACTATGGCGTCAAGTTTACAGTATATAGGCATATGCTTGGCTTTGAAACTGTCGGTCAAGAAGTTGATGGTCTGTGCGATAGGAATAGGCTCGCAGATACCGCTAGCCTCTATAATGATGTGGTCGAATTTGCGTTGCTTCACGATGTCATGTATCTGGTCGATTAAATCTTGACGTAGAGTACAGCAGATACATCCGTTCTGTAGTGCTACTAGGCTCTCGTCTCGCTTGCCCACTATACCGCCTTTCTCTATTAGGTCGGCGTCTATATTCACTTCACCTATATCATTGACTATCACTGCTACCTTGTAGCCCTTGGTATTCGTGAGTATATGATTAAGTAGAGTGGTCTTACCACTACCTAAATAACCTGTCACTAATGTAATAGGAATAGTCTTGAATTCGCTCATATATTCTCCTTATTTCTTCAATCCGTCTATATAGCCTAATAATTTCAAACAATCTTCGTTAGACATATCGGCTATCTTGGACATCAAGGTAGATTGTACCTCACTTAGTTTAGAAAAGTCAATGTTATTGAAATCTCTTTCCAATAAAGTGTCGGTAGATACCTTGAAAAAATCCGCGAATTTTATAATAGTCGCTATATCTGGCTCGGCTTTTCCCAATTCGTACGAGGAGACCATGCGTTGACTTATACCAAATTTATCACCAAACTCTGTTTGTGATATTCCAAGTTCATCTCTTAATTTTTGTAATTTCATGTTTAAATTATAGTTCATTCTTTTGTTTTTAACAATTTTTGGGTTAAAATTAAATATAAATATACAAAAATTGTCTAAAATACTTGCTTTCAAGACAAAATATTAGTAAAATAACAAATAAATATACAAAAAATGTTTAACATTAGGGAGGAAGATATGAGAAGGTGTGAAGTGTATTATGATGTATCTTATATTGATAGATATATCGCTCGAAACAATATTAGCAAGAGTGAGTTCGCTAGACGATGTGGTATCAGTCTAGTTACGCTGAATAAGATTTATGCTTGCCAGAATGTTAGATATAGAGTGCTGATGAGTTTGGTACAAGTATTAGATGTCAGCCCTAGTATTTTGTTGGGAATTGAGAGAGATTAATATTGTATATATTTTCATTTTATGTTATAATCAACATATGAAGATGAAGTTATTATCTCCAGCAGGAGATTTCGATAGTCTAAAGATGGCGGTATATAATGGAGCAGATGAGGTATATCTAGGTATACGTGACTATAATGCCAGAAATAATATCACAGGTTTTTCTATCGATAACTTAAAAGAGGCTGTTGATTTCGCACATATTTTCGGTGTGAAAGTTCATTTGACAGTGAACATTCTATTTCGTGACGATGAGATACAGTCCGCTCTTGATTTAATAGTAGAGGCATACAATATTGGAGTAGATGCCTTCATTGTTCAAGATTTAGGATTAGCCTCTCTAGTACACGAGCATTATCCTATAATAGAGATGCACGCTAGTACGCAGATGGGTATTCATAATCTTGAAGGTGTGCGTGCGGTGGAGAGTCTGGGATTTAAACGAGTTGTATTATCGCGTGAGACTCCATTAGACGAGATTAAACGTATTCGAGATAATTCAAATGTAGAGATTGAATACTTTAGTCAAGGTGCATTATGTGTCAGTTTCTCTGGTAATTGTTATCTTAGTTCGTACGAACATGATGCGAGTGGTAATCGTGGCAAATGCAAGCAATTATGCAGACTACCTTTTACCTTATCTAAGGATGACAAGGATATTAAATCGGGATATTTATTAAGTGCCAAAGATTTTAATATGCTGGATAGATTAAGAGAACTCGAGGATGCTGGTGTCACGGCTATCAAGATTGAAGGTAGAGCGAGGAGACCATACTATGTCGCTACTGCTACTCGTGTGTATCGCAATGCGTTAGATGGACGTAGGGTTGGCGATAAAGATTTGTCACTTGCATTTAATAGAGGATTTACGCATGGGTATTTCAATGGCAACAGCAATATTTTATCTAAGGTGCAAGGACACAATGGTATTGAGATAGGCAGTGTTAAAGAGGTTAATACTGGTAAACGTTTCAACGAAGTATACATTAAGACCAATTATGATTTAGTGTGCAAGAGTAGTTTAAAATTTTTCTTAAATGGGGAAGAAGTATGCACAATATCACCTTATGATGTGGTTAGAGTAGGAAATTTAGTGAAAATTACTACCACAGCGAATATTCCTGTGGGTGCGAAAGTTAACTTAATCACGGATGCGAAAAAGGAAGAGATAGCTTTGTCGTTCGCTCGAAAGAGAGAGATAGATATTGAAATTACCGCATTAGAGAATTCACCTATCATGGCTCAAATCAACATTGCTTACGAGAGTATACAAATCAACGGAGATGTCCTCGATGATGCGAAGTCGGCGCCGTTATCTATTAGTGATATTGAAAAATGTTTCAACAAGAGTGAATATTTTGCTCCTAAAATTAGGTGCAATCTAGGTAATGTATTCATGCCTAAATCTAGACTTAATGAGTTTAGGAGAATGGTTTATGATGAGGTCACTAGAAGATTAACCGAGATGAAGAGAGAGAGTTTAACGAAAATCAAAATTCAACCTCCTAAACAAGTGAAAGTGCTAGATGATTATACAATTATTAATGAATTTACAACGACTGACGCGAAAAATATCATACTAGATTTATACGATTATTCGAGCGAGAATGTGGCTAGCCTTGTGGATAAATATATGGGTAAAAGTATATATCTAAATCTACCTAATTTTGCTCTTAAACCAGATATAAAATATTTGCGTGACTTGGTGACTAAATACAAGTTAGGTGTAGTCATCAACAATGTTTATGGGGTGACATTTAACTGTGAAAAAATTGCAGGTGGTGGAATGAATGTGTATAATTCATTCTCTGCTAGATTACTAGATATGCCAATTTTTGTGGCAGAAGAGTGTGGACTAGATGCACCTAAAATAAATATGCCGTATATGACACTTAGACATTGCCCTATGAAAGAATTCTTGAATGCGAACTGTGATAAATGTCCATATATGGATGGTTACAAATATAGAATGTCGAGCGGTAAAGAGTTTAACCTAAAGCGAAAGAAATTATCTTCGTGTACATTTTATTTAACAGATTAAATAACTAGGTGGGTTACCTAGTTTTTTAAAAATCAAATAACTCATCTAAATTGACATCTAACACTTTAGATAATTCTTTAATAGTTTTGACATCTGGTTCGGTATTACCGCATTCCCAATCGCACACAGTACGAGCGGAAAAACCTAGTATCTCACCTAATCGTCTTTGAGATAATTTTCTAAGTTGTCTATAAAATCGTATATTTTCGCCGAATGTTTTCATCTGTATTATTTTGGCGGAAAATCCGCCATATAATCGTAATATAGCGCTATGTAATCTATACAAGGAGGAAATATGGAAAAGAAGGGTAATGCCGGTTGGGCAGTATTAGGTTTTTTCTTACCATTAATAGGTCTCATTCTATACTTGGTATGGAGAGATAGTCATCCAGAAGATTCAAAAATGGCAGGTAAAGGTGCTTTAATTGGATTTATAATAGGCATAGTACTAGTAGTCATTTATTTCATATTAATGGCTACAGTAATAGGATCTTTGATGTCTGGTATTGGCGATGCAGTCTATACTATGAAAATTTGTTTTTAAAAATATTCACAATCCCCAGAATTAAACTAGGCATAGTCGCCTAGTTTTTCGTTTCAGTATTGACAAAATCTATTATGTATGGTAATATACGCTCATATTACAAGGAGAGATTATGTATAAAGGTATGTATTTAGGCGGATTTGAAAGATGTATTAAAAGTGATAATTATACAGAAGTGTATGACGCTGCATGCGATGTGGCTATGAGTGGTGATCCATATTTGATTTGTGACTTTGCAGAGTCTGTACCGCTAGCAGACGATCCTGAGATTATGGAGACTCTAGAATATGGTATACAGAGATGTAATGACATTTACCACGAGTATGAGTTTGCTTTCACTATGGCAGATAGTGGCAAAAAGCATTTTAATCAAAAATTATTCGAACAGAGATTTAGAAAGAGTGGTATCGCTA
>CATLDS010000045.1 GCA_949902685.1 uncultured Christensenellaceae bacterium
CCTCTTTGGGTTTTTGCTCCTTAGTACATATTGGATAAATAATAGAATCATTGATTAACACATTATCTACCAACTCCGCAATGTAACAAACTACTAACTCCGTGCCAAAAAACTGCACATTTCGTGATTTAAAATCACTACTATTGTGCAGTTTCTTTTTTAATTCTTCTAAAGTTTTTACTGCATCAACTTTCATCAATGCTAGTTTAACTAATTAATTTATTTTTATTCTAAATTATCTCCATTCTAGAGTTAGTACAAATGTAGTCTCGTTGCTAGCCTTGTCATATACTCGCTTTACAGACGAACTAAATCCGTTCGGTTCACTCGTTCTCCAATACAGAGTTAAGCCATCATTAATAATAGTTGTAATCGAGTTCTGTCCCGTCAAATCACCACCTGTCAAATACTTACCTGCGATACGGAATTCAAACGAAGCGGTGTCTGCCTCATTATTCAATAAATAATATTTAGCCATTATACAAGCATTTAGAACAAACGACTGAAGTTCGCTATAACCACTAGTGCTAGCATATCGCTGATAATATCTATTACCCTCATCGAAGACATACTCTTTAAGATATCTAAAATCTGTAATACCACTACCAATACTAAGAATATTCAATGTATTTGTAATATCCTTGTACGTCATACCAAATGTTGAATGATTGTAGTAATTATATGATTGATTGATTGCGCCAATTACCTCACTATCTGTAAGTACTACATTTATATTTTCTTCAAATGTTACTGGTATTGGAGCGATTTCACCAAAGTCAACATTATTAAATAGATAGTTATCACTTACTAAGTAATACAAATGCGATGCCATATTATACGACTGAGCATTGTTATTAATAGTATTATATACAAATCTATTGTCGGAGTAAGAAATATCCACATTATACCAAGCCCAACTCTCTATACTATTCTCGATAGGTAGATATAGATAAACTTTATTCCAAGTATGATTTTTAATTTGATTACTATAAGATACGCTACCATTTACCTTTCGCGACTTAATACCTTCAATTCCACAGAGGAGTGTAAATGCCTTTGATAGCGACTCATCAGTAGCATTCTTAACTCCTAGATAGAATTCTCCATCATATCCAGAACGAGTGCTATCTGTAATATCTAAGAATATTCCTTCTAGATAAAATTCTTTTCTAACACCATAATCTGCAACTGAGCCTTCAATCTTCTCATTGTTTGCCCAAATTTTAGTGGCATCATAATTAATATTATACGCGTATTCAAGCCATGTAAATATTGCGTCCACTTTCTCTAAATCAGTATAATTCTTACCTATAATAGCAGTTAGAACAAGTTTAGCATTATTGTATATCTTCTCTGCTTCTGTGTTAGGCTTATTAAATATAGGTCGTCTACCATATTGCACAGCCATTAATAATTGTTCACTCGTTTCTACTTCCATAGGTTGACAGTTGTCTATCTCAAATGTTGAGTAAATGCTTCTTCTAGAATACTGGTCGACATAATCGAAATCATTGGCATAATCTTTTGAAATTTCAATATAATCACTGCCTGTATTTTGCTTAGGTCTATATTCTCCATTGCTATTGTAGTCGAGAGCATTATAATACTTAACATTGAATTTCACGCCATTTTCTAAGTTCTTACTAGTTACCTGCACTTCACCATCTCCAGCATTTGAAGACAGCACTGCCATCTCAGGATAAACTTCTAGTAGTCGTCTACACAAGTGAGCGAATAACTGCGCTTCAGTAGAACTAGATACGAGACGTAACCAAACTTCGTCATTATTGAAATTGTATAGCAACTTTGACTGAGCTTCATCTTTTAACTTAACAATTGCTGTACGTGTACTAGTAAATTTCTCTACAGGAAGATAGAGTTCTAACCCATAATTCTCATCCACACCAAATAGATAATGATACCATAATACATTAGTTAAATCGCTGATATTGTTAATAGATAGATTGTATGTCGCGCCATTGTAATATACCTCAGCACGCTCAAAGTCAAATGGCTGTTCATAGATGTACGTAATAACACAAGGCTCACAATATGCACTAGATGTGTATAGTTGCGAATTAGTGCTATTTTTATCTATCATAGCCTTAACACTTATCTTATAGTCACCTTCAATGTCTATAAAGTCTGCAATATTTTGAACTTCTCCATTGAGAACGGTGTATTCTTTCGCTTTATTGGTAGGATTGGTTACTCTAACAATGTAATAATCAGCATTTTCATCCCCAGTCCAACGAACTAAGAATTCTGTCTTAGACACATTGCTATATTGGATATCTGTCGGTAAGTTAAGAGATGTAAGTTTGCTTATCTCGCCATACTCTTTCGACTCATTAGAATCCGCATAATAACTGTTAGGTCTAGCAAGAGCGGTAACATATATCCTATACTCTCCACCTTTCTCTACATATTCAGTTATATCTGTCGCTCCTTGCACTACTAAAACATTGCTAAGTCCTAATTGTAATAAATAATCAAGATATGTATTATCATTTAATTTTACAATGCGGAGTCTATAACTTCCCGCATTGTCCTGTAGAGAGAATGAAATGGTATATCTACCATTATTTTCCGCTACTCGAATGCCGTCTACCTCTGCCAATTGCTGTCTCAATATATACTCGTACGTACTGAAACCACTCGGCTTAATATATTGTTCACTATCAAGTGGTAATGCTCTAATCATGATAGAATAAATATTCGCGCTTGTTAGATATCTAGTAATGTCGACCTCATAGTACTGCGTTCTACCGTCGTTAAGAACGGTAATTCTATTAAAGTTCACTAAGATTTCATACGAGTTAGCACTTTGTACACCATTAAATCTCAATGTATATTTATCATTACCCGCATCATTGGTCTTAAATACGATCTGTCCATTATCTGCTAAAAGTGTAGGTCTATCTAAAGTGCGTGCATGGCTAACATGTAATTTACTAGACAAACTACTATCATCATACATACTCAAAGGATCTGCCACTGCCTGAATGTATACGTAATACTCAATATCATTTGAACTAATCAAATATTGTCCAATATCAATACTGGTCTGCGTAAATAATTTCGGTACGGCTACCGGTTCTTCATTGGATGTTGAAATATACAATCTATAGCCTATCGCATTATTAACAGGATTGAATGATAATAAGTATGGATTCATAGAATCAAACCCACTACCCGATATATATGGCGCTGGCAACTTCAGTGAATATGTAATATCTATTTCTTTCACTAAAGGAGCATAGCCCTTTTTCATTACTGTGATTTTAACTTTATTAACTTTCTCTTGCAGTGATAGTAGATTTAACTGACTCTGCGTTGTAGCAACCACAGTATTTCCAGCCTCTACTAAGAAATTAGCATTTTCTACACTTGTCCACACCAATGATGAAGCTATACATCTAGCATCGAACACAATATCTTGTTCCTCGCTGGAGACTGATTTCACATCACTAACTTTAGATGACAGATAACCACCACTACCTAAAGCCTGTACTGCCACTCCACTGAAACCTTCCTCTAAAACTACACTGTGAACATTACTATCTACCAACAAACTCTTATAACTATTATCTGCGAATGTCCACACCCTATATCCAGTAATATTTGCATTATTGGTATTAGACCACGTAGCAACATATGCCATATTATCCTCACTGTAGGATAATGTAACAGCTGGGGTCTCTAGAATAGTAGTATTCGTGCACGAAGAGATAGCGCTATAGTTTGAATTTAGATAGTATGATTTCTCAGTACTTCTATACATAGACTGAATTTTGAATGAATACTCTCTTATTTCATTAAATTGTAAATTCTTCTTTTCAAATATCTTAGTTAAATTAATGTCCACCAAATTGTTTGCTGATGTACTATGAGTGATATTACTATCTGTAACTTCTACAATTTCTTCTACATTTTCCACTTGAATTTTAACAGCATTAGCTCGCTCATCCAACACAGCTATCATATGAAATTCTTGACTACCATCTACACCCTTCACCCTATGAACTTTAGTAGCGCTAGGAGTATTCAATTGTATCATGTGTTCGTATTCATATTTATTTGAATAATCGCTCTCTAGATAAGAATTATCTACGCTAACACTAGACACATAGAATTTATAAACACCTGCTGATGTAAGAAGAGTCGTAAAATCAAATCTGTTGGTATTGAATTGATACTTTGTCAAGTTCTCATCATTCTTAATGCTCTCAGGGTCATCAAATTCCACATTATCGTTAGGAGTAATTACTTTGACCACATATAAACCTGCATTCCTCACAGGAGTCCAAGTAAGTACACTGCCCGAAGAACTAAGATTAGTAGGAGTACTCATCTTGGCAATATGCGTGTATGAATAAGGTGTTGTCCAATCACTATCTTTCCAATCTTTAGCACAAGTCTTAATCTTGAGACTGATACTATCATTGACTGACAACAATCTATTGGCATTATACTCAAGATAATCAACACCATTAATAGAATACAATTCAACATAAGGTTTAGCGTTAGGGAATACTGTGATAGTCTCATTATTAAAACTAAACACATAGTACTCATCATTCTTCGCTCGCTCAAAGCGAACTACACCATTCTCTATACTAACATTCGTAGGAGCAGAAAGTTTAGGTAAGTTTAAGTTATCACAACCCACAAAAATTAATGACGCAAATAAACACACTATAAATACTACAAATGTATAAAATGTGCCCTTGCCTTTACGTTTAGTTTTTACCCCTGAATTTAACATACTACCCCTTAGTGTTAAATAATAAAATTATTTAATTTATTATACCCAAAAATATTACATAAATCAAATAATTTAGACAAAATGTAGTATTTATATAAATGAGGCTCAATTCATAAAATGCTTAACTCTGCATACATTTAATTAAGAGGTAAATATGTATTATTCTAACGAATTAAAATCATTATCAGTATTATCATTGTATGAAGGCGAATTACTAGGTGTAGTGGACAAACTTTATTTTGATAAAAAATTAAAACGCTTAATATGTCTGGAGTTAATAGGTGAAAATGATACTCGATTGATCCTACAAACTAAGAACATCTACCATGTCGGTAAAAACGCAATTACCGTCAAGAATAATCAGGCGGTGAGTTTGAAGGTGGAAGATATTGATCTAAGTTTATGTCCAGTAGGCTCTAAAGCTTATTCTATCAAGGGTGAATATCTGGGAATAATTAAAGAGATGAATTTAACAGATAAGTTCATCACTGAAAAATTTTCACTAGACAACAACTCAACATTAGATGTAAACAATCTCGCGTCATCTGGAAAAAACACTGCAATATTTTACGACAAAACAGACAAGATAGACATCAGCAAGTTCACTCCTACTAAGTCACCTAAAGTATTCAAAAATACAGTTGTTCAAACAGCACAAATTCAACCAATAGATAATGAGACTACTCAAAACAAAAATGTCGTACCAGTAGAGAATGCTAATAAACCAAACTTTCAAAACGCAGATTTCTTATTAGGTAGAATATGTAGTAAAGATATATTTAATTTTAATAATGAATTATTAATCAAGGCACATGCTATTGTTAATAAAAAATCATTAAAAGAAATTAAAAAATATGGTAAATTACGTGAATTAATGCTATATTGCAAATAAAATAAAAACTTAAGTTATCGCTTAAGTTTTTT
>CATLDS010000046.1 GCA_949902685.1 uncultured Christensenellaceae bacterium
GCCCTCCATTACTGATACACAACTATTAGTTGTACCTAAATCTATTCCAATAATTTTTCCCATAATTTTATCTCCTTTAAAATTTTTAAATAATTATTAATATTCTACTTTTTCACTATCACTTGCGCATAGCGGATAACTTTGCCTTTATATGTGTAACCCTTGCTAGCAACATTGACTATATCTCCGCTCTCGCCTTCTGCGTTCTCGTCTAGATATATTGCCTGATGATATTCTGGATCAAATTTACCACTCGTATCTATCTCGTCTACTCCTATCTTAGATAGAGTACTTAAGATACCTTTCTCTATAAATTTGATACCCGTGAGAGTATTCTCATCCGTTATCATATCTGTAGCCATTTTAAAACTATCCAATGCTGGCAAGAAACCGTCTATTGCTTCTATGAAACCATCCTTTCTAGCATCTCCTAGTGCTGTCTGCATACGTTTGCGATAATTGTCAAACTCTGCCTGCAGTCTAAGTAAATCGTTAAGATAATTTTTACTCTCTATCTCTACTTTAGTTTCAGCACAGTTGCAATCATCACTACATTTGCTCTCTTCATTACAATTACACTCATCATCACAAGTACATTCATTATTACAATCACATGAATGCTCCTCATTATAACAGGTACAATTTTCAGTACAGTGACTATCTTCATTGCATGTGCATTCTTCACATTCACAATCTTCACTACAATTACATTTGTGTTCTATATCTTCATCTTGTTTCTTTTTATGCTTCACTTGTCGCCTCCTTTTATATTATCAATTTGACTGGTTATGAATTTGAGCGCAGCAGCCACATTGGCATAATCGATACGTTTAGGCCCAACGAGTGCTAGGCTCGCTATTGGCACACCATTGATAACAATCGGTGCACTCATCATCATACCACCCTTCAATTTGCTCTCATCTCCAGCTTCACCTATGGTGAAATTTAAATCATTACCATCAGTCGTGACTACATCAATGACGCTATCCGTATCTTCGAGGAACTCAAAGACATTTTTAGCATCGTCCATGTCGCCCCTATCTAACCCAGTCAATAGTTTAGTAGGATTTTCATTATTGACGTCACATTTAGTCTTAATAACGTCGATTAATGTATTCGCTACACCACTAATCAACTCTCTAAACTGCAATATTTGACTACCAGCATTCAAGCATACTGTATTGATATTATCTATCATATATTCAATAGTTTTACCCTTGAAATGCTTAGTTAGATAATCACTAGCCTCAACACATGCCGACCTATCTATATTGCTATCTAATGCCATATTGTCATCTATTATACCTGCATCTGTCTCTACTAGTAACAACGCATCTTTTTGAATTAGCGGTATGATTTGAATATTCGCAACTGTTAATTTCTGCAATCCATGCTGTACCAAAACTGTAGGACAGTTGGTCGCTCGACTAAGTCTCTTGGCCAAAGTGGACAAGGTACTAATCAAACTGACAGATTTGGTCTCATATGATGACAATACCTGTCTAATCGAGTCATAATCAAGCCTATCACCCTCCAAGAGCGAATTGACATATTCCTTATACGCCAGTGCTGTAGGTACTCGTCCACCAGATGTATGCAGTTGCTTGAAATAACCCATACTCTCAAGTGCATTAAGTTCATTACGTATGGTCGCAGAACTGATGTCTTTGAAGTGCTGATTAAGTCCACCACTAGTGATTGGCTGTGCCGTCTTGATGAATTCATCTACCGCATACAACACTATATCACGTTTACGCTTATTTTTATCATCTACTATCACTTACGTGTCTGTCATCTCCTTTTATGTATTAGCACTCTTTATTATAGACTGCTAACTCTATTTTATGCACACTGCTAACAATTGTCAACTAAAAATGTCAATATTTTTAAAAATTTTTCAAAAAAAGATACCTATCACTAGGTATCAATATTTATATTTTATTCATGCAAACCATTATTAAAGCCGGTATATTCTGTATTCTCCTCAATATAATCTTTATATTTAAGTTTGTCTAAAATATCAAGAAAATCTGTATCTAAATTAAAGTTGTTTTCAACAAATCTACTTTCTGCTCTTTCAAATTCACAATACTCTTCGTCGCTCATATTTTTAATAAAATTATCATTAGCACTATACCATGACATAAATTTCTTTTTATGCTCTGGATCCTCTTTACTTAGTCCTAATCTAGACATAATCCCATTAAATATCGGTTGAACTAAATTTTCATAATTTTTAATTTCTTCGTTAAATTTCTCTGCACTTAAATCAATCCTACCATTATACCATGCATGTCTAAAACTCCAAGCCGAATATGTAACAGCGAAATACTGTCTAAATAAACCTAAAATGTGAACTGTGCTCCAATCTATTGTTTTATTTTCATTCTCTGCCATAATTTCCTCCCACAAATCTATTTTTAGTTTAGCACAGATTTTATAATTGTCAATATGTAAAATCAATTTAGTCTATTAATTCTAATATAATGCTATTTAATATATAAAAATTAGGCTCAGTAACTACTAGATGACCATTATTTATCATGAGTATATTTGAATTAATTAAACTATCAATAGTATCTTTTTTCTTTTGCAACAAGTCTTCGTTAAACTCTCTAGTATATTCATCTAGATTAAGCCCTCTAGCAGTACGTAGAGCGAGCATAATTCGCTCTTCTTTCTTTTCCGCTCGTGATAAAATCTCTCTATTATCTATAGGAAGTTTGCTATCTTTAAACGATGTTATATAAGCACATAAATCTTTAGTATTCCACGTCCTCTCTCCCGCAATATAAGAATGAGCGGATAGCCCTAGTCCCAAATATTCAGTATCGTCCCAATATTTAATGTTATGACGGCATTCGTGGCCTGTGAGTGCAAAATTGGATACTTCATAACGAAGATAACCACGTCTTTTCATAAGATTGTAGGCTGTATTATACATCTTAAGAGCCTTATCATCTGTGGCAGGTTTTAGTCTTCTTTCTGCTACTTTTTTATACAGCGGAGTACCCTCTTCTACCTGCAACGAGTAAGATGAGATATGTGTCACACCATGCTTAATGAAGTAGTTAATAGTTCGCCTGATTGAGTTAATCGACTGATTAGGTAGACCTAGCATTATATCGCAATTAATATTTTTGATACTGCTATTGTGAATTAATTTGAAGGCTGTATCTATATCTTTCTTGCTTTGAAATCTACCGATACCTTTTAATACCTTGCTAGACAGGCTTTGTACTCCCATGCTTATACGATTGACACCCGACCGCTCGTACTCAACAAGTCTTTCACTAGTTAGCGAATTAGGATTGACCTCTATAGTAAATTCAGTGTTAGGTGCGAATGTAAATGAGGACTTTAATTTCTCTACTAGAGCAAATATAAATCCATTATACACTACACTAGGTGTACCGCCACCAATAAATATAGTATCGAAAGTCTTATCCTTAAATTTACCCTTCACTAAGTCTACCTCGCGACATAATGCGTCAAAATATTCTCTTTGTTTATCCTCTCCATGCACAAAAGACGCAAAGTCGCAGTAGTGACATTTACTAGTACAGAATGGTATATGTATGTATAGACCTAAGTTCTTCATTTTGACAATTATATAATAAATATAAGATTAAGTCAAAAAGAAAAAAGACTAGGCGTATCCTAATCTTCTAAGAATAATTTACTAAAGTAATTCAAACTTTTCTCAAATTGCTCTAATCTCTCATCTAGTATTTCTTTCTCTGTCTTGTTACAATCCGCGTACTCTCTTAAGAACTTATTGAAAGCAGTTTCGACAGTCTTACAACTCAGCGCATCCTCCATCTCCGCATTCATCTTATGCATGAAGCCACCAAATTGCGCCCAATTAATCTCAACAAGTAAATCTTGCTTAATTTTATCAAATCCGCCAGATTTAATTTTTTCTTCAAGTTCTTCTAACATTTTAAAAATTTTAACATCATTTTCTTGAACTTTAGCCTCTACCTCTGCTTGCGATGCACCCTTTTCACTCTCTATAGTTGTACCATAAAAATTAGCGAAATGTACCTTTTTACCATCATTGGTGATGAACTTAACAACGAAAATCGGTGTAACAGCATTAATCTCAGCCATTATCCTACCGGAATCAGCATTTATGTGTTTACGTAAGTAATCAATTTGCTCCTGACCGTATAGAAATTTGCCCCCTTTCTTCTCGTTTTTACTCATAATGAACTCCTTCTATCCCCTTATGCTTGTAAGATAACACAAATATTTATCATTGTCAAGATTTAATCATCTAGTTTAAGTATAGTTACAAACGCTTCACTAGGTAACTCTACACTACCGAGGCGACGCATACGCTTCTTACCCTCTTTCTGTTTCTCGAGGAGTTTTCGTTTACGAGTGACGTCACCGCCATAGCACTTGGCTAGCACATCCTTTCGTACCGCTGATATGGTCTCTCTCGCTATTACTTTACCTCCAATAACAGCCTGAATTGGTATCTCAAATAGATGTCGTGGAATGACAGTCTTCAACTTCTCACACAGTGACCTACCTCGAGGATAAGCTTTATCCTTATGGACTATGATTGAGAGAGCGTCGCATATTTCACCGTTCAATAAAATATCCATCTTAACAAGTTCACTTTCTTGATAACCCGAGAGTTCGTAGTCCATACTAGCATAACCTTTGCTAATAGACTTGATTTTATCGAAGAAATCATACACTATCTCATTCAATGGCATGGTGTATACTAATTTCGTTCTATTCGCATCTATATACTGCATATCATGATACACCCCACGCCTATCAGCGCATAAATCCATAATACCACCTAAATATTCTTTAGGTGTGATAATCTCCATTTTAACAACAGGCTCTTCCATTCTAGATATACTAGCCATTGGTGGCATTTCACTAGGGTTAGTGACATCATATTCTTTGCCTTTATTGTCGTATATTTTATACTCAACACTTGGTGCTGTAGTAATAATATCAAGATTGAATTCTCGCTCAAGTCGTTCGGTGATAATCTCCATATGAAGTAAACCTAAGAAGCCACATCTATAGCCGTGACCTAATGCAAGCGAAGTCTCCTTAGTAAAATGTAGGCTCGCATCATTAAGTTTCAATTTTTCTAGAGCGTCCGTTAATTCTTGATATTTATCTCCATCTAGTGGGAATATACCGCAGAATACCACACTTGTAGCCTCTTTATAACCATCGAGCGGTTTATCTATAGGATTATTTTTATGTGTAATAGTGTCACCCACTTTAGTATCACATACATTCTTAATAGATGCCGCAATATATCCTACATCGCCAGCCCGCAGTGACTGAGTCTCCACCAGTTGAGGTTTGTATACCCCAACCTCTGTTACTGTAAATGATTTCTTGGTCTGCATGAACAATATCTCATCGCCAACCTTAACTTCTCCGTCAAAGATACGCACCATACTGACAGCACCTTTGTAACTATCGTAGTAACTATCAAATATAAGTGCTTTTAATGGTTTATCTTCCTCGCCTTTAGGACTTGGTACGTATTTAACTACCGCATCAAGTACTGTATCGATATTAAGAC
>CATLDS010000047.1 GCA_949902685.1 uncultured Christensenellaceae bacterium
TATAATGTATTACATCCTATGGGGTTTGACTCGTTCGGTCTACCTGCTGAGCAGTATGCAATAGACACTGGTAATCATCCTGATGTATTTACAGAAAAGAATATTCAGTATTTTACTGACCAGTTAAAGAATTTAGGATTTTCTTACGATTGGGATAGAGAGATTAAAACCAGCGATCCAGAATTTTATAAATGGACGCAGTGGATATTTAAAAATTTATACGATGACGGACTTGCTAGATGTGTGGAGATGCCAGTTAACTGGTGTGAGGAATTAGGTTGTGTGCTTGCTAACGACGAGATAGTTGATGGTAAGAGTGAACGTGGCGGTTATCCAGTAGTCAAGAAGAACATGAAACAATGGGTAATCGATATACCAAAATATGCAGAGAAATTGTTGTCAGGTCTAGATGATATAGATTGGCCAGAATCTACTAAAGCGATGCAGAGGAATTGGATAGGTAAATCTATAGGAGTAGAGGTCGATTTTGAGATAGTAGGTGGCGGTAAATTTTCAATATTCACCACGTGTATTGAGACTATATATGGAATAACTTTTATGGTTATCGCGCCAGAGAGCAAATTGGTAGACGAATTAAAACCTCGCATTAAGAATTGGAGCGAAGTAGAGAAGTATAGGAAAGAGACTGCTAAAAAGTCGGATATGGAGCGTACCGAACTTAACAAGAGTAAATCTGGTTGTATTCTCGAGGGTATTTATGCTGTTAATCCAGTGAATAATAGAGAAGTGCCACTTTTCTTAGGAGATTTCGTTCTCGCTAGTTATGGTACAGGAGCGGTTATGGCTGTACCTAGCCATGATCAACGTGATTACGAATACGCGATAGTTCATAATATCCCTATGATACAGGTAATCAGTGGAAGAGATGTGGATAAGTCTGCTTTTGAGAAACATGATTATCTAGGTAAAGGTTACAAACTTATTAATAGTGAAGAGTTTACAGGACTTACTGTCGAGCAAGCGAAAACTGCCATTACAGATAAATTGGTTAAAATGGGATGCGCACGAGAGAGAGTGAACTACCGTATACGTGAATGGATATTTGCACGTCAAAGATATTGGGGAGAGCCTATACCTGTATTACATTTTGATAATGGAGATACGAAGGCGTTAACAGATGATGAATTACCACTTACTTTACCAGTTCTAGAAGATTATAAGCCAGCTAAAGATGGCTCTAGTCCATTAGCAAAAGCGGTAGATTGGGTGAATGTAAAAGTTGGCGATAGGCTAGCCAAACGTGAGACTAGCACCATGCCTGGAAGTGCTGGTTCTAGTTGGTACTTCTTAAGATATATAGACCCTAAGAATAACAATGAAATAGCTGATAAAAAATTACTTGAACATTGGTTACCTGTTGACCTATATGTAGGTGGGCCAGAGCATGCAGTAGGGCATTTGTTGTACTCTAGAATGTGGAATAATTATCTGTTTGATAAGGGAGTAGTTCCTGTTAAAGAGCCGTTTAAGAAATTAGTTCACCCTGGTATGATATTGGGTGCTAATGGTATCAAGATGGGTAAGCGTTACCCAGAATATGTGGTTGACCCAAATGATATAGTGAAAAAATATGGTGGCGATACTTTGCGACTATACGAGATGTTCATGGGACCTCTCGAGATGAGTAAGCCATGGGATGATAATGGTGTCGCTGGTGCAAAAAGATTTTTGGATAGAGTATATAGAACTTATCAAGAAAAAAATATTGTTGACACTAACAACGGCGAACTGGATATGATATATCACCAGACTGTAAAGAAGGTCAGTGAAGATTACGAGAGCCTTAATTTCAATACTGCGATATCTCAAATGATGGTATTCACTAATGCGGTGCAAAAAATTAATGAAATTCCACGCGAATACGCAGAGGGATTTGTAAAATTACTTAATCCAATATGTCCATTCATGACAGAAGAACTATGGAGCGAACTAGGACATAAAGATACTATCGCATACGAGGCATGGCCTACGTACGATGAAAGTAAGATGGTAGTGGATACAATAGAGATACCTATTCAAGTTAATGGTAAACTTCGTGGAAAAATCACTGTTAGTAAAACTGCTAGTGAAGATGAGGTTAAGTCAACTGCGCTAGAAGAGGTGAAATCATATCTAACTAATGGATACAAGAAGATTGTTTATATTCCAGGAAGAATATTTAACATTGTTGTTTAAAAGATGCTTTCTTGCATCTTTTTTGCTAGTTAATATTATTTTAACAAAAATAATATGCAATATTTAATATCCATATTGACAAAATTAAGGTGTTGTATTATATTATGCATAATTACGAAAGGAAACAACAATGGAAATTCTATCTACAATTATCAAAATATTAGCAGGAATAGGTACTTTTTGGTACATAATGGGATTTTACAGAAATTTCTACTGGTTGGGTTTATTATATAATCAAAAATTTAGACCTACTAGAAATTATCACAAGTACGGTATATGTGTGGCTGCGAGAAACGAAGAGAAAGTTATAAGGAATTTATTAGACAGTATTAAGAATCAAGATTACCCACTAGAAAAATTAACTATTTATGTAGTTGCTGATAACTGTACAGATAATACGGCGAATATTGTTCGAGAATTTGCTATTGAAAATCAAGTTAAGACAATAGTTTATGAACATCAAAATCCAGATGAACGTACCAAAGGTTACGCACTTCGTTATCTGTTTGAACAACTCAAAAACGAAGGGGGAGGGGTAGACCAAAACGAAGGATATTTCATCTTTGATGCGGACAACGTTTTAGCACCTGATTATATCTCCCGCATGAACGAGGCATTTGATGAGGGAAATGAAATTGTTACCTCTTTTAGAAATTCAAAGAATTTGGGACAGAACTGGATATCATTCTCATATGCAATTCACTGGTTGAGAACTTGCTTAAGAGAACACAAAGGTAAAAATATTATGAAACTATCATGCAGAATTCAGGGTACAGGATTTCTGTTTGATAAGAAATATGTCCGCAATGGTTGGAATTATGTAAGTTTGACAGAAGATAGAGCATTCTGTACTGATGCTGTGTTACAAGGTGGAAGAGTGACTTATTGTGAAGCGGCGAGATTTTATGATGAACAACCTTATAATTTGAAAGTGGCATTGAGACAGAGAATACGCTGGGCAAAGGGGCATCTACAATCGTCCGTAGAAAATTGTCCTAGGTTATTGAAAAACATAATCAAATTTGACGAGAATAGCGCTAAATCTTACGATACATTTTGGTTGAATTTCCCGGGTACTATAGAGAGTGGATTTAGAAAAATTATCAGTTGGGCACTGAGAATTACCGTGGGTATTTTAGTAGCTAATGCTTGGGGTGTGGTGGCTGGTATATGCGTAGGAATTCTTACGGGTCTACTCAAAAATTGGCTAAAGAATATGTTGATTGCCATATTTACTTATCTATGGTATTTTAAATATGTGCAAAAGTAAATTTCTTCAAATTGGTGTTTTATATTTTAATGTTCCCGTTCTTTGACCTTATTGGAAAGTATTCTATATATATAGCACTATTTACGAAAGTTGAGTGGAAACCTATCCCGCATGATGTAACGGTCGATGTTAATAATATTAAATAATTTAGTTAACTTAGTTATTTATGTAAATAATCTAAATAAATTAATAAAATAGCATGATATTCTAAATAGACTAGATTAAAAAAATGCAATTCTACTTATAGTAGAGTTGTTATTTTTACTCTAATTTTAGGTTTTAAGATTTAGAGAGAAAATGTACAATTCTCTTTTAATTTAACATAAAAATATGTAATATAGCATCGTGGAGGTAAAATGAAAAGCGAGGGTAAAAAAACGATTTTTTACTCGGACGAGTTGAATGATGAATTTTCCACTGTTGAATTGGAGCATAAACCAGTCAGCGAGAATTACGTTTATTATAAACGCAATATTTTCTGGAAAATTGGTCATACGTTTTGGAATCGATGTATAGGTGCACCTATTGCTATGACTCATGCCAAGTTTAAGTTTGGTTGGAAGATAGTTAATAAAAAGGCTTTCAAACAAGCAAATAAAACAGGGTATTTTATTTATGGTAATCACACACAGTCGTTCTTCGATGCTGCAATGCCCAAAATTATCTCTAATAAAGATTGCTATACTATAGTAAATCCAGATAATTTGAATGTTAAGGGCATTGGTTGGTTAATAAAACGATTAGGCGCACTACCTCTGCCTAATGGTGTAAGTGACACTAAGAAATTCGTACGTGCTATTGACGAGATTATAGAGGACAAGCTACCTATTTTAATTTATCCCGAAGCACATATTTGGCCGTATTACACCAAAATCCGTCCATTCAAATCAACCGCGTTTAGATATCCAGTGAAATATGATGTTCCGTCATTCTGCTTTGTTAACACTTATCAAAAGAGAAAGAACAAGGTAAGAATTGTGACATATGTAGATGGACCATTCTATCCAGATAAAGATTTGCCGATCAAAGAACGTACTGAGAAATTAAGAAATGAAGTGTATAAACGAATGGTTGAATTGAGCACGAATAGCAATGTAGAAGTTATCAAGTATGAAAGGAGAGTAGATAGTGATTAATGTTTTATATACAGGCAATTCAAAAGTATTTGATGGTGTAGTTACGTCTAGTCTGTCTATTCTTAAACGTACTAATACTAGTGAGCCTTTTACATTCTATATACTCACAATGGATATTACTCGAATAAAACCAGAATATACCGCTATCGAAGATGATATGGTGTCATTCTTGGATAAATTAGTTAAAACTTTCAATAAAGAAAATAGTGTAATAAAGATTGATGTAAGTCAAATTTATAACGAAGAGTTTCTTAAATGCCCTAACGAGAGTTGTTACTGCTCGCCATATACACTACTTAGATTATTAGTTGATTTAATTCCAGATATGCCTGATAAGTTACTTTACTTAGATATTGATATCATGTTCAATCGTGATATATGCGAATTGTACAATCAAGATGTTGACGGATACGAGTATGCTGCAGCTAGGGACCATTATGGTAAATTCCTCATTCATCCTAATTATATAAATGCGGGTGTGATGTTGTATAATCTAAAAGAGATTAAAAGAACAGGTTTATTAAGAAAGGCAAGAGAACTTATTAGAAAGAGAAAATGGTTGTTCGCTGACCAAGATGCTATCTGGCATTCAACAACGAAAAATAAAATGTTACCACAGAAGTTTAACGACCAGAAGTTTTGTCATAAAAGTACAATTGTGAGACATTTTAGCAAAAGATTATTTTGGTTACCTTATCCGCATACTGACAATATCAAGCAGTGGATGATTGAGAAAGTACATAAGGTATTTAGGTATCACCAATTTGATGATATATTCGCTGAATATATAAAATTCAAAAATGAATTTGAACAAACAAAAGTTTGTGAAAATAAAAAATAGGAGATTAAATTATGAAGAAACTGGCAGCGTTATTGATGGCGGTCGTGGTGGCTGCGGGAGTCCTTGCAGGCTGCGGCGGAAAGGACGCAAAGGAAGAGACGGAG
>CATLDS010000048.1 GCA_949902685.1 uncultured Christensenellaceae bacterium
GGAAATGTCCGGACTGCGGTAGAGAAATTAAACCTGCTACTGAAGAGGCATATTTTTTCAAAATGAGTCATTATACCAATAGACTCATTAAGCACATTCTCACACATCCTGAATTTATTCAGCCCGTAGCTAGACGAAACGAAATGTTAAATAACTTCTTGCTAGCTGATGAATTCGTAGGCAAGAGCGAGATTGAAATTTTATCTGCGATAGAGAAAGGGAATTTAAAAACTAAACTCCAAGACTTATGTGTATCTCGTACATCTTTTAAGTGGGGAATACCAGTTGATTTTGATGATAGGCATGTTGTATATGTGTGGTTAGATGCTCTTAATAACTATATTACAGGAATTGGTTACGATACAGATAAATCATCGGCTCAGTATAGAAAACTTTGGCCTGCAGATGTGCAGATTATAGGTAAAGATATAGTTCGTTTCCATGTTATTTATTGGCCAATTTTCTTAATGGCCTTAGGTGAATCTTTACCTAAGCAAGTACTTGGACATCCATGGCTTATTCAAGGTGGTGAGAAGATGAGTAAGTCGAAAGGCAACGTCCTATACGCAGATGATCTATCTAGCGTATTTGGTGTGGATAGCGTGCGATATTATGTTTTACGTGAACTTGGACAGGTGGACGATGGTAACATCACATGGGAAGCTATAGTTGAGCGAAATAATACCGATTTAGCAAATGTGCTAGGTAACTTAGTCAAACGTACTATTGGTATGAGCAATCAGTATTTCGGTGGAAATATTAAGGACTATAATGTTAAAGAGTCTGTAGATGATGATCTAAAGGCTGTAGTAACCACTTGTAGAAACAAAGTATTCTCCAAGATGAATGAATATAAGGTATTAGAAGCTCTAGAAGAATTATGGGTGTTATATAGGCGTGCGAATAAATATATTGATGAGAATGAGCCTTGGGTTTTAAATAAAGACGAAAGCAAGAAGCCTAGATTATCTTCGGTGCTATATAATCTACTTGAGTCCATTAATATTGGTGCGAATTTATTACTTCCATTCATACCGGAAAGTGCAGAGAAGATTATGAATGAGTTAGGAGTAAAATCGAGATGTTATGATAATTTAGACAAATTTGGTCTAGAGAAAGAATATAAAGTAACAGCTAATCCTGAGATATTATTTGAGCGTATTCGTTTAAGTGATATTCAATCTCAAATTGACGAAATTGTCGCCAAACAAAAGTTAGAAAATGCTCCATTAATAGAATTTAAAAAGGCAGAAGAAATTACAATAGATGATTTTGCTAAAGTTCAAATGAAAGTTGGACTGGTGCTTGAGTGTGAGAACGTTCCAAAATCGAAACTTTTACATTCCACCGTGCGTGTCGGGACAAAAACATTATCAATTCTAAGTGGAATTGCAAAGCAATATACTCCAGCACAGATGGTGGGTAAAAAAGTGATAGTTGTCACCAATTTACCACCTAGAGAGATGAAAGGTTTGCTAAGTGAAGGAATGATAATTTGTGCAGAAGATGAGAGTGGAAATCTGTCAATTATTAGTCCAGAGAAGAACATGCCAGATGGTAGTTCAATAAGTTAAAAGATAGAAAATTGCCGAAAAATAATGGCAATTTTTTGTTTTTTCATAGATGTTAGAAAAACTGACAAAAATATCTAAAATATAGGGTAAATCGCGGATTAATTGCTTGTTTATTTTTGCTAATTTTGTTATAATTACATTATATTATATATAATGTAAATTTTCAATAATTAAGTTGATTGTTTTCGGTTTTTATTAATTAATAGGAGTATATAAAATGACAGATGAATTAAAGGTAACCAATGAGTATGGGGCTAGTGCCATTCAAGTTTTAGAGGGATTAGAGCCTGT
Source organism: uncultured Christensenellaceae bacterium (assembly GCA_949902685.1). Classification (GTDB taxonomy): domain Bacteria; phylum Bacillota; class Clostridia; order Christensenellales; family UBA1242; genus Onthoplasma. The sequence continues at coordinate 1,866 of CATLDS010000048.1, forward strand.
TAGAAAACGTCCCGGAATGTACATAGGTTCTACGGATGAGCGAGGTTTACATCACCTTGTGACAGAGATTGTGGACAATTCTATTGATGAGGCGTTGGCTGGTTATTGTAACGAGATTAGTGTTGTACTTTTGGCGGATGGTTCAGTTTCGGTCGCCGATAATGGTCGTGGTATTCCAACTGGTATTCATGCGAAAGAGGGCATCAGTGCTGCAGAGTTGGTGTTAACTAAACTTCATGCTGGTGGTAAATTTGGCGGAGGCGGATACAAGATTTCGGGCGGTCTACATGGAGTTGGTTTATCCGTTGTTAATGCGTTGAGCGAGACACTACTTCTTGATATTAACCAGAATGGCAATCACTATCACCAAGAGTATCATCGTGGTGTGCCAGTTGATAGATTAACAGTCGTTGGACAGAGCGATACAACTGGAACAAAGGTTACATTTAAGCCTGATTTCGAGATTTTCCCTATCACCGAATTTAACTATGATGTATTGAAGGCTAGACTAAGAGAGATTGCATTCCTTAATAAAGGTCTTAGAATATGCATCAAAGATGAACGCGAAGGTAAAGAGCAAGAGAATGTATATCAGTTCATGGGTGGTATTCAAGAGTTCGTGGCAGACCTCACTGCTAACAAGAACTGTGTATTCCCAGAACCGATTTATGTGGATAAGATTTATCATTATAAGCGCAAGGACGAGAATGGCAAAGCTCAAGATGCCACTTGTGAAATAGAATTTAGTTTTCAATACACTGATACATACACTGAGAATATTCATAGTTATTGTAACAACATTAACACGGAAGAGGGTGGTAAACACGTAGACGGGTTTAAGAATAGTCTTATGAAGGCCGTAAATGAATATGCCATTGAAAACAAACTTATTAAAGACAAACAGAAACTCTCAGGAGAGGATACTAGAGAGGGCATAATAGCTGTAATATCAGTTAAAGTGGAAGAGCCACAATTTGAAGGACAGACCAAGACTAAGCTTGGTACTGACGAGATTAAGACATATACTGCTAAGGCAATGGAGGAATTCTTTAAAGATTATTTAGAAGAGCATCCAAAAGAGAGTAAAGAATTAATCAATAAGTGTATGCTATCTCAACGTGCACGAGAGGCTGCTCGTAACGCACGAGAGGATACTAGACGTAAGAGTGCATTGGAGTCTACAACATTGCCTGGTAAACTGGCAGATTGTAGTAGCAAAGATGCTAGCCAGTGTGAGATATTCATAGTAGAGGGAGACTCGGCAGGTGGTACGGCGAAGAACGGTCGTGATAGACGTTTCCAAGCAATCTTGCCACTACGTGGAAAAATACTTAATGTTGAGAAGACGAGACTAGCACGCGCTCTAGAAAATGCGGAAATTAATGCTATGATTACTGCTTTTGGTTGCGGAATATATGAAAACTGTGACCCTAAGAAATTAAGATATGATAAGATTATCATTATGACAGATGCCGATGTGGATGGTAGTCATATTGAGATATTGATGTTGACATTTTTCTTTAGATATATGCGTCCGCTGATTGAACAAGGACATGTGTATATAGCACAACCGCCTCTTTATAAAGTTTCTCGTGGTAAGCAAGTTAATTACTATTATTCGGAAGAGGAAAAAGAGTCCGCTCTTAATGGTAGTGAAAAAGGTTACGAAGTGCAGAGATATAAAGGTCTAGGAGAGATGGATACTGATCAACTATGGGAAACTACTATGGATCCAGAGACTCGAACTTTAAAGAAAGTTACCATGAAAGATGAAGTTACATGTAATGAAGTTTTTGATTTGTTAATGGGGGATAGACCTGAGGCAAGACGCGAGTTCATTGAGAAATACGCTACGTTAGTTAAAAATCTCGATGTCTAGGAGAAAAATATGAAAGATAAAGAAACTTTTACTAAAATAGATAATACTAGATACATTGATATAGATGTAGAACATGAAATGAAAGAATCATTTATCGCCTATGCTATGGCGGTAAATGTTTCACGTGCTATACCTGATGTTCGAGATGGATTGAAACCTGTACATAGACGTATTATGTATGCTATGAATGAAATAGGACTTACCAGTGATAAACCTTTTAGAAAAAGTGTTAAAGTGGTAGGTGAAGTGCTAGGTAAGTACCACCCACACGGAGATACTTCTGTGTACGATGCTATGGTGCGTATGGCACAAGATTTTACTATCAACGAACCTCTAGTTGACGGTCATGGTAATTACGGTAATGTGGATGGTGACGGTGCGGCAGCGATGCGTTATACTGAAGCGAGGTTAAGTAAAATCGCGGGAGAGTTATTACGAGACATAGATAAAGATACAGTAGATTTCACTCCTAATTTCGATGCAACTGCTTTAGAGCCAAAGGTTTTGCCTAGTAGATTTCCAAATCTATTGGTCAATGGTAGTGATGGTATCGCTGTGGGTATGGCTACTTACATACCGCCACACAATTTAAATGAAGTTATCAATGCTGTAGTGGCAATGATAGATAATCCTAACATTACTATTGATGAAATTATGGAGTGTATTCCAGCTCCAGATTTTCCTACGGGTGGAGAAATACTTGCTAACGCAGCCATTCGTGAAGCATACAAGACAGGTCATGGTGGTATTGTTATGCGTGCGAAGGCTGAAATTGAGTCATACGATTCTGGTAAGCGATGGAGAATAGTTGTTCATGCTATACCATATCAAGTAAATAAAGCCAAACTAATTCAACAGATTGCTGTATTAGTGAAAAACAAAAAGATTGAAGGTATATCGGATATTCGTGATGAATCGGATAGAGACGGTATGCGTATCGTAGTAGAATTAAAAAAGGATGCCAATCCGCAGATTGTCCTTAATCTACTATATAAGCAAACTCAATTACAATTATCTACTGGTATTAATTTGCTGGCATTGGTTAATGGAGAACCGAAAGTATTAAATCTGCAGGAAATCTTGTTCTATTACCTTAACTTCCAGAGAGAAGTTATCACAAGGCGTACGAGATACGAATTGAACAAGGCGGAAGAACGTGAGCATATATTAGCTGGACTTGTTATAGCTGTTAATAATATTGATGAAGTTATTAAGATTATTAAAGAAAGTAGTGATAAATCTAATGCTATGGCAAAATTGCAAGAACGATTTGCTCTGTCCGAGCGCCAAGCCAATGCTATATTAGAGATGAAATTATCTCGATTGACAGGTTTAGAGGTGAATAAACTCAAGGCAGAATTGGATGAGTTAGAAGTAACAATCGCTAATTTGAAAGCAATTCTTGCAGATGATGGTAAGATTAACGAGATTATAAAGAACGAGTTATTAGAGATTAAAGCCAAATACCCTACTCCTAGAAAGAGCGAAATTGTTTTAGATTACGATGGTATTGATATCGGTGATTTGATTGAACGTCAAGAAGTGGTTGTATCATTAACCAGTCAAGGTTATGTCAAGAGATTACCAGTCAGTGAATATAAATCTCAGCATAGAGGTGGTCGAGGAGTCAATGCTCATAAGACTAAGGAAGAAGATTTTGTTACAGATGTATTCGCTGTTAATAGTCATGACGATTTAATGTTCTTCTCAACATTTGGCAAGGTGTATATATTGAAAGCATACGTTATTCCTGAGGCTGGTAGACAGAACAAAGGTAGAGCGTTGGTCAATCTATTG
>CATLDS010000049.1 GCA_949902685.1 uncultured Christensenellaceae bacterium
CTTTCGCTATTCCTTGAGTAGTGCCAAAGATTGAATCATTAATATCTGTACCATTGTTACTCAAAACAAATTTATCACCTATTGGACGAGTAATTACTATTGTTACTGAGTCGGTTATAGAATGGTTAAGTACTGAACGGAATGTTAGAGTAACCTCGCCTACACCATACACAACTAAATCATTACCTACAACGTTAAGTATACTCGGCCTACTAGATTCAACTATTAACCTCACGCTACCTAGTCCACTAGGCTCTACTTCAAAATCGAAATAATCTTCTATTCTATGACTATTCGCTTTGCGTGAAGCGTTGACTACATCTAAATTATCATTCATATTAAATTCATAATAATCAATATGTATAATTCTAAAGTTTTCATTGATTGCACCCTTCTTGATATTTGCTACAATTTTACTAGGTACAACATCAAACAATGGAGAAGAACTGTTCTCGCGTCTAATGTATACATATCCTCCATTTAAGTTATTATCCAATCCCCAAATATCTCCAGTTGGCATTTCAGTAGGAGATACATTTATATATTTGACTAATATAGAGTTATTTACTACGTATACATTATTAATTATACTTTCATTGTCGTTATCTATTAGGTTATCGCTTAATGCAGATTTAACATCCAATTTACCAACAAAATATGCATATTGAACTAGTGCTCCACCTGTCGAATTAGACTGTAATCCACCTACATTAGTATCCGCCTTGATATAAGCGTTCACGCTAGACTTAACAATTGCCACATTGGAATATTCATCGCCGTCATTGATACTGCCTATAATATCATTCTCAGCACTGCCGACAATACCGCCTACATTGCTATGAGCTAATATGTCTGGTTCATAACCATCAAAAGTGTGCGACATATTTTTATAATCCCAACGGTAACTCATCACTGAGCAGTATTCAAACCAGCCATAACGCGAATAACCAACTATTCCACCCACATTATCATTCGCAACAATCGCTGTATTCATATTCGATAAAATTTGGTAATGGCACTCTTTATATCTGCCGTAATTATCTTTACCTACTACACCACCGACATTATCGCTAGCATCAGCTTTGATAACGACTGCTGATTTTATATTAGAAATTTGTTCATAATCTACTCTTGATAAACCATTCAATTCTGCATTATCTAATGAAATTGTCACTTTTTGATTAACATCTGTACGTTCATTATCGTTGACACCAATCACACCACCGACATTATCATTGGTAGCGTATATTTGTCCACTGACATAAAGGTTTGCTAAACTACCCAAAGCATTTAGTCCCACTACACCACCGAGCGTCGAATCAGTATTAGTCAGTGTACTAGAGAGATCAAGACTGACAACTGCACCCTCGTCTTCAATGTAAGCTACGAATTCAACTTTGTCATCACCTTCTACGCTTGGACTTTTATATGCCCCAACGATAGAGCCTTCGTTCCTGCCTACCAATCCTCCTAAATTAACTCTCGCATCACCATCTACATTAATACTACCTTTACTACCTATGATTGAATCGTCCGTATAGCGTATATATCCAGTGTTCAAGCCTACTAACGTACCGAAATTTACATTACTTGAGTTAAATGAACTCTCACCGCTCACAATGACAGAAACGTTCTCTAAACTTCCTGAATTCTCAGCGAATAATCCTAAATTGTAGTTACCATTAGCATTTATTTTATAACCATAGTCCACTTCGAAATTGATATTTCTTATCGCACCTCTAAAGTTCGTGAAAAGACTCGTGAAGTACTCGTTTAATTCAAGTCCATATATGGTATAGTTAAAATATTGAGTATTGCCATTGCTGATTGTGTAGTTAGATTCTATACTTCCACTAAATCCATCAATAGCTGTAAAATCAACTGGAATAGTTGTGTTTCTAATATCAATATCGGTCATTAGGCGGAAATGTTTATCTAACATAGAATAATTAGAATTAATCTGCCAGAAATCATCCGCATCAAATATCGCATAAGGATTGCTAACACTACCATCGGAAAGTACCAACTCTATCTCAACATACGCATTAGAATAATCGTAAATGCCATCGCTATCAAGCATGAATGAACTAGGGTTATTAAATCCACTAGTCATATTATCAATATTCTGTTTAAGAGCATCTTTTGCAAATACTATTACTCTTAGTCCGTTAGCTAGTGATACCCTATCACTTACAGTTAAAATACCATGTGCATTATCGACTAATACAGAATTAGAATTGACATTGCCAAATCCGTCAACAACTACCATGTAGATATCAGGATTAGTCACTTTACCACCATTGCTAGACAGATTATCCGCCACCATTTGATAACTTTCGCCAGCCTTAAGATTTAGTATAGGTATAATCGCATCTTTTACTTTCTCTACTTCGCTACGTATCACTACTTGTTCTGTAATGATAGGACGATTTACTGTCACTCTAGAACGAAGCACTATCTCGTGTTTAAATTGACGTACGCGTGCGTAGATATCTTTGTAATAACCTTGTCCATTGCCACTGAACTCAAGGTCAATACTTCTATCTTGTTGACCTATCACGGATATAGATGTGCCATTCTCCGTATACCATACTACCTTATATTCATTGTTATCAATCTCATCCTTTTCTAGATTAGATGAAGGTAATTGCAAATATGATTGTACATAATTCCATAGATTATCATCTCTAACACTTACTTCAAGACTTGCTTTCGCATCATCAACATCATATGCTCCTAAATACCTAGACATATATCTGGTAAGCGTAGGATGATTTATATTAATATCTGCGTCATTAATCCTATCGTATATAAAGAACTTAGTACTTATAGACAATGTGTTGTATCCGTCTTGATGAATGATATTAGAATATTTAGGTACATTCACCGACATTGTCAATGTAATATAATCGTTATTATAAGATATATATGTTCCTCTTAAAAAGGTTAGTAATACAGAATTAATCTGCATGGTCTGTGTGTCTAATTTAATATAGCTATTAACATTGTCTGTATTAAGCGTAGCATTGAAATCATAACTTATAATATTATTCTTCGCGTAGTTAGGGACATTCAATACCAGTTCTGTCTTAACTCCAGATTCAACAATATAATCGCAGTCATAATTTAATTTAAAATCATCATTTTTGAATAACTTGTCATTAGTCGGTATATCAAAACTTAAATCTTCTACTGAAATCTCTTCATAAACTAGACATTTAATACTCTTAGTATAGCCATTCTTTGAAGACAAGGTAATAGTGTACTCACCTATGTCGGTATCTTGATCAAATATCAAAAGTATAATGCTGTTCAATCCACCAGTTGCACTATAATTAAATTCCTCTATTAATGTACTACCTGTAACGTTTTTACCATTACCATCTACAGATGAGTATTGCTTAATCTTTAGCGGATTATCATTGCCTCCTGTAACCTCTATTCTCAATTTCGCTGAAGATACTGGACTTAGGTCTTCGCCTATGACATTCTCTCTCGCCAAATAAAGTAAATATGCATTGGCAGAAAGATTGTTTTTGCCTTGCTTTCTATCAAGGTACACATCATCTACTATATAAGCAATATTGTTATGGTCTACATACAACGATGATTCATAAGTAACTCCTTTCGGCTGTAATTCTCCCGCATTGAACTTAACATCGTATATGCCTTCATTGTGGTTAAAATTGAGAGTTCTACTTACACCATGTATATCTTTTAAATACAATAAATCTCCATCATAAAATGCTGTAAGATTAAATGACAATGCCTCATCAGTGAGTATATTAGTTTCGCTATATCTAATGTACACACTATCTGTATCGTATATTAATTGTGAAACCAACATTTTTTCATCAGTATCAAAATAGAATTTCATAGCAGAAGTAGATATGTAAAATTCTAATACATATTTGTTATTTCTAAACGAATAAACGATATTACTATCCCCATCAGTATACGATGAACCCTCAAATTCATTGGTGAATGTATCATCAGTGTAAACTTTATTAACTCCTTCGATACTATCTCCCACATTGATCTTAGCGTTTAAAAGCGCTGGAGATATTTTGATACGCATAGCCTGCATTGAGTTAAGAGCATAGTCTGGTATGGTAGAGAACGTAAACACCTCTCCTAGCGCATTAGGGCTAACATAGAAATTGAAGAGATCGATATTCTCGCTAATATCAATATTTTCACCCTGCATAGTTACATTAAAATCAGTTGGCTTCACTTCACCTTTAATCTTAATTACCTTCTCTATGCTAGATAAATCTCCTGCGACTTTTGGTTGTAATCTAACTTTGACTACACTGCTTGCATCCATATAATCTTTCGCTTGAATTGTAATCTTAGTGCCATCCAACACAGGATCGTATATTAAATCTCTATCATAATCAAACTGAATATCGTAATAATCGTAATAGTTAATGCCATCAATATCTCCTAGTCCTACAACCTCGTCTCCTAGTAGATAATTCAGTTCAAAGTTAAAATTGTTATAAGCATACGTCTCACCAGTCGTAGTAGTATTGGTTGTAAAATCATTAGTGATTAGTATTATTTCTTGGTTAACGTAATCTTTATGACACGAGTCAGTAGAAATTACAGTATTGCTTTCTAAAATCTCGTCTACGAATTTAACTTTAAAAGTTTTAGCGGAATATTCTGTATTTTCATATCCTTGCAAAACTGTAACTGGATACAAAATTATCTCACTGCCATTCTTCACTGAAGAGTTGATATTTATACCAGTAATAAAATTATTCTCTCCTACAGTTTCTTCTACAAAAGTAATACCACTAGGTAAGTTCTTAGTTACTGACTTAAAATAAACTTTATCAGTGCAGAGTTCGTTACTCGGTAATAGATTTACAATCTGTCCAGCATTGAGTATCAATTGTCTGTCATTATTACTAATTTTCGTAATGTATGTATCCGTCTTCAATTCAAGCCCGTTTGACTTTCTGTTAATATTGAGTGGAACGCTCACTTTTTTATTAGAAGCAAGATGTGTAACAACAAGGCTACCTTTATTCGCACGTACTGCTGTAACGTCAAAATAGTATTTATTACCATCCAAAGTCGCATTAGATATGTCCGCCAATTCTAAAGGTGATGACTTAACATCTACATTACCGATATCTTTATCACTAATACCATCAAATCTCACAGCCACTCGCGTACTCTCAAGATTGATGTCATCATAGTCGTCTATAGTTAGATTTATCTCACTGAGGCTATCCCCCTCA
>CATLDS010000050.1 GCA_949902685.1 uncultured Christensenellaceae bacterium
CATTTTTATAAAAATCATTACCTACAAAATCACAAGGTTTAGTATTATTAGTAATACCAAGATCATTCTCTAGTTGATTATTATTCTTGTGAGTACTGAAATTAATTAGACTCTTATACCTCTCTGTTATATAACTAAAGTTGCTGGTTTGATTGAGTACTTTTAAATCCTCATCAAGTATATTATACGTTCCATTGTGCTCAACATAATACATCGCTTCTCTAGCACGCACACATATCTCGATACTATTAACTCCAATAGTTTTAATCTGTACCACTTTAATATATGGATACTTCTTCTCTATACGATTAATCGCACCCGCTTTATCAATGCCAAATATAGATTGCCCATTTTTCAAACCAGCGGTCGATAAAATATCTGCATTCTCTGCCTGAAGTATCGAACCATCAACTATCTTAACAGTCTGTACACGTAAGCAAAATACAGTGGCGAACAAAATAATCAGCAGTAATAATACTGCTGAGAAAACAGATATTATAATAATATTTTTTTTACTCATATCCTTTTTATATCTACTCCAAGGGACGATAACATATCCTCTAGATGTTCATATCCTCTATCGATGAAATGTACATTCTCTACAACTGTCAATCCGCAAGTCGCCAGTCCTGCGAGAACCAAACTCGCACCACCTCGTAAATCTCTAGCATAAACCGTACTACCAATCAAATGGTCTACACCATTAATTATAACCTCTCGATTAGATTTGAATACAATATCCGCTCCCATTTTCTCTAATTCTGGTACTATCAAAAATCTATTTTCGAATATTTGTTCATTTACCTTGGTTTTACCTTTCGCAATGGTAGAAGTAACTAGCATCAATGACTGCATATCTGTAGGAAAATCAGGATAATAACCAGTGGTAATATCTTCAATCGCACGTAACCTACCCGAACTAGATATGTTAATTATATCATTATTCGCCTTAATTTGACAACCCATTGAACGCAATTTATCAATTAAATTTTCAATATGTCTCACTTTAACGTTGTTTAATGTTACATTTCCACCAGATATAGCCACCGCACACATAAGTGTTCCAGTCACTATTCTATCGCTAATAGGTGTATATTTGACACCACGTAAATGATTAACTCCGTGTATTGTCAAACGCTCTGTACCAACGCCTATTATTTTTGCACCCATTTTACATAAAAAATCACACAAGTCAACCACTTCAGGCTCTTTGGCACAATTCTTTATAGTTGTTTTACCTTTAAGTGTACACGCAAAAAGTAATAAATTTTCTGTAGCGCCAACACTTGGCATTGACAACTTTATTGTACGCGCCTTTGCCTTGTTTGCATCAAAGAATAAGAACTCTTCCGCTTCCTCTACTTCGACTTTTAGTTTCTTCATAGCTTTTATATGTATATCTATTGGACGCTTGCCTATATCACACCCACCCGGAGATGAAATGAATGCAGTCTTAAATTTAGCCAGTATTGAACCTAGCATAAATACTGAGGAACGCATACTTTTAGTCAATTCACAGTCAATTTTTGCATTAGTGATACTGGTAGGGTCAATGTAAATATCTTTTCCTCGCCACTCAACTTTCGCACCCAAACAATGTAAAATAGATATCATATTATTGACATCTATAATTTCAGGACAGTTTTTTAATAAAACTGGACTCTCTGCTAGCAAACTAGCACTCATAATAGGCAATACAGCATTTTTTGAAGTTTGGATAGATATTTCACCATGCAACTTCGCTCCGCCTATTATTTCAAATTTATTAGTATTCTTATAATTCATATTACATAATATGAATAGTTAATTGTTTTCGATAATTACTAATAAAAAAGTAAGGCAAATACCTTACTTAATTTTAATTAAACTATTCTCTTTCGCTGTCTGTTTATCTACATTTACTACTACACCTATAGCTGACATAAATACGAAAAGTGATGTACTACCAGCGCTAATAAATGGTAATGGCAGTCCAGTAGGCGGAATCGAGCCAGACACAACTGCGATATTAAGTATCACCTGTATACTAATTATAGCCCCTATTCCAAAACATAACAACGCAGAGAATTTATTACTCGCTCTCATACCTACTCTAAAGATTGAGACAATGAGTATTATAAATACTATTGATAGAATCAAGCAACCTACAAATCCTAATTCTTCAGCTATAATAGAGAAAATGAAATCACTCTCGCTGAACGGAAGAAATAGTTCTGCTTGTCGACTATTAAATAATCCTACACCCCATAATCCACCACTACCAATAGCATATAGTGATTGAATTAATTGATAACCTTCATCAAGTGGATTTTGCCATGGATTGATAAATGCCACTATTCTACTCAATCTATAAGGCTCCATCATTATTAAGACAACCACAAGTGCCAATGCTGGAACTATCATAGCACCGAATACTCTCAGCCTCATACCGCCGATGAACATCATGAATATAAGAGTAAATGCTACGCACATTGTAATAGACATATTAGGTTCTAACATTATTAGTAGGCAATATATACCACCCAATGTCAAAACTATTAAAATATGTTTCCATTTGGCTAGTTTGTCACCATCCGCGAGATAACCTGCTAAGAAAAATACTAACGAAAATTTTGCAATCTCACTTGGCTGTATAGTAAATGAGCCTATCCCTATCCATCGTGTAGCACCATAACTTGTCCTACTTAGCCCTGGAATAAAGACTAAAATCAAAAATACTATACCGACTATGTAGAAAATCCAATAAAACTTCTTATATACTTTGTGATTAATAAAGCTACAAATAATCAGGCCAACCAGTCCAATGACGACACCTATTATCTGCTTTTTAAGATAGAAAAACGAATCTTTATAATGCACAAAAGCAGAATATTTGCTCGCACTATACACCATAATACAGCCGAATATAGTTAACGCTAATGTACAGATTATGATAATAGCACTATTTTTTCTTATTTTCAGTTTCATACTCACTTACCTTAGCATTAAATGCCCTACCTCGTTCTACATAACTAGTAAACTGGTCATAACTGGCGCTAGCAGGAGATAGAAGTATCGTATCATTAGATTTTGCACCGCTAACAGCCAAATCAAATGCCATAGAAAGATTATCACAGCCAGTAACATCGAAGTCGGTATTCTGTTCAATTAATTCTTTGGCTATCTCGCCAAATACAAATATCTTTTTTACTCTCTTAGATAGTTTTGTAAATAATTTAGTATAATCTAGACCTTTCTTTGAGCCTCCTAGTAGTAAAATACTAGAACCCTTTATTGTATCTACTGACGCTATAGTAGATGCAATATTGGTCGATTTACTATCATTGACGAAATGAATGCCATTAATAGTAGCCACTTTCTCTATCCTATACGGTTCAGGCACATATTCTAGTAGTGCCTCTCGAATTTTATTAGGTAGCACTCTATAAATGTAAGCGTAACAAATCGCACACATCACATTTTCTACATTATGCTTACCCTTTAATTTTAGGTCTTTTATAGCAATTATTTTATATTGGTGAAGATATATGTATCCGTTCTTAACATAAACGTCTGCCAACCTTTTAAACGAATATGTGATAGTCATATGGTCATGTATTGGATGAATTTTTGAATCCAAATTGATCACTGCATAATCTTTAGTAGTAAGATTAGCAAAAATATTCATTTTTAGATTTGTATATTCTTCCATAGTCTTGTGTCTAATCAAATGATCTGGCTCGATGTTAAGTATTGTAGATACATGAGGCGCGAACTCTTCAGCATTCTCCAACATGAAGCTACTAACTTCTACCACTTTGATATAATTTCTCTTCTCCAATACAGCTCTCGATAATGGATAACCATTGTTGCCACACGCGACAGCCTTATGCTTCTTTGATAATAGTCTTGCAATTAATTCAACTGTAGTAGTCTTACCATTCGTTCCTGTCACAGCGACTAATTTGGAGCAAAAAAGACTCGCAAACTCTACTTCACTATATACACGTTTACCAATATTCTTCGCAAGCTCTAAATACTTATTGTCTTTTTCAATAGCGGGAGAAACTACTAGAAAATCCATTTCTTCTAACATTTCATCCTTCAACTCATTAACTAGATAACAGTTGCTGATATTTTTATTGCGTAGCCTGTCCAAGTTGTCATCATACAAATAGACATTTGCCTTATATTTCAGTAGTAATTTGCTAACCCATTCTCCCGAACTAGACATTCCGTATACTAATACATTCTTATTTTTCAACTTCATAAGTCACCTATTTAATTCTATTTATAAATATAAGATTTATTACAAAAGGTAGAAAATAATGCAAATAATGCCTATAATCATAGTGATAGAAGAATAGATTGCCACAACTTTAGGTTCACTTAATCCAGACATCTGCAAATGATGATGAAAAGGTGCCATTTTAAATATACGCTTTTTCGTTAGTTTGAATGAGATTACCTGAAGTATTACAGATATTGTAGAAAATACGAAACAAAAACCAAGTATTGGAAGCAAAAGTTCCATACCTAATATGCAGGCGCTAGCTCCAACATATCCACCTAAACATAGTGAACCGACATCTCCCATAAATATAGATGCTCTACTAGTATTAAACATTAAAAATCCTAGAATAGCACCAGCAAATAACATCGACAATACACCAATATTTTCTATCTTAGATAATATCGCACCTGTTTCTCCCGCATTATACATTTGATAACCCATAAGCCCAGTAATAAGCGTGAAAAACAATAAGTAAACTAAACTTACACTTCCTGCGAGACCATCTAATCCATCAGTTAGATTGACACTGTTAGTAGTAGCAACTAGAACTAAAATAACCAGTGGAATGATAAAATAACCAATATCAAATGTGGAATTTGAAAAAGGTATAAACATCTCACCTTTCATCGTTATATAGATAAATATCGCAAAAATTATTGATATACCTACTTGTCCAATTATTTTTTGATACGCTCTTAATCCTAAATTTTGCTTATACTTGATTTTTATATGATCATCCATAAAACCAAGCACGCCGAAAAACACGCTTACCATTAAGCACATAAACCATTGTGTATCAAACTTGAGAAAAACGAAAGCAAGAACAAGTGTAGTAATTATAAATACTACACCACCCATTGTAACTGTACCGTTCTTGTCTTTATGATTTTCTACATATCCCAATATTGTTTGAGATGCACTTTTTCGTT
>CATLDS010000051.1 GCA_949902685.1 uncultured Christensenellaceae bacterium
TTCGGCTCTTATCTGTCGTAGATAAAGTTTCAGTGATATTCTCACTAACATAGTCAATTCTATATTCATTTGAATTGATAGTTTTTTCAAAATTCAATACTCCGCCTACAATGCTCGCGTCAGTAAGAGTTTTTGCTTGATGAACTTTAATCGCACTAGAATAGTTTGAATTTTGATACGCGATAGTATAATCTGGCTTGAGTGCCATGACCTGCACCGTGAGATTTCTGTCATACGCAGACAATCCATAAGTACTTAAATACTCATCATAATCTCTCAATGAGTATTGCGTAATATTGCCTAGTTCAATTTCGGTATCATTAATCTTAATTTTATATGAGACAGCACCATCAACGGCATCAAAGCTAAATGTCTGCATCTCATGATTGTAAAGCAAGTTATTAGGAGTAGTGAGTTTGATTTGTTCTTGACGAACGGTGACCTTGATAATATCTTGCTTCAACGAATTCTCATTTGATATTACTTTGATTGAAGTTGTACCAGTACTCACAGCAGTAATCATATTGTCTTTAACTGAGACTATCTTAGTGTTAAGGCTCGTAATCGTATATGATCTATCACTAGCATAAGTAGGCTCTACTGTAATCTTTGGTGAATATGTTTCACCCTGCAATAGAACAACAGCCTCATCTAAAAAATATATACTTTCTACTTTAACACTACCTTCACATCCAAATATGAAAAATGAAAATAATGCGAGCATTAATGTTAAGAAAATGGACTTAGATTTTAACTTTGACATATTAACCCCTTTTATGTCTTTTATTGTCAAAATTAGTTTATCACAATAACTGGTTTTTATCAAATAAATAGCACGAATTTCTTAAATTATTATTATATAATAAATATTAAGAAGGCACGAATTGCATAGTAACTTTTAGTATTAAAAAATTTTTTAAAAATACTTAAAAATTTAATGAAAAATACTGTTTTTATTGAAAATACATAAAATTTTATAATTTTTATTAAATTCAAAAAATTCTAATCTATTTAAAGTTATTATCAATAGTAAAATGTTGACTTGATTAATAAATTTAATTATAATAAAAAATAAAGGAATTTATATGGAATTAAAAGTTTACAATGCACTAACTAAACAAAAAGATGTCATCAAACCTATCAATAATACAGTCAATTATTATTTCTGCGGGCCTACTGTTTATTGGTTTCAACACATTGGAAATATGCGTGCATTTTTCGTGATGGACAGTATGCGTAGAGCGGTTAAATATTTGGGTTACAATATTAATCATGTCATGAATATTACAGATGTAGGACATATGACAAGTGACCAAGATGAAGGTGAAGATAAAATGGAAGTGGCATCCAAGCGCGAACACAAGTCCCCTAAAGAGATTGCTGAATACTATTGGTCTATATGTAAAAAGGATATGGATGACCTTAACGTTGAGTCACCTGAATACATCTGCCCTGCTACGAGTGTAATAGATGAAATCATTGCATTCGTACAGAAAATACTAGATAATGGATATGGATACATCACTAAAAATGGAGTGTATTACGACACTAGCAAATTTAAAAACTACGGCGCTCTTAGTGGCATGAACCAAAACGAAAAATTATTTGGTGCAAGAATTGAAGTCGATGATGAGAAGCGACATCCAGCAGACTTCGTACTCTGGGTAAAAGCGAAAGATAATCATATTCAACGTTGGGATAGTCCGTGGGGAGTAGGTTACCCCGGCTGGCACATTGAATGTAGTGCAATAGGCAAAAAATATTTAGGTGAACATATTGACTTGCATGGCGGTGGTATTGAACACAGAACAGTTCATCATGAGAACGAGATAGCACAGAACTTCGCCTGCACCGGACACGATGTAGTAGATATATGGTTTCACCTAGAGCACTTGATGTTTGATGGTGGTAAAATGAGTAAATCTAAAGGTGCAATTTATACTCTATCTTCACTAAAAGAGAAGGGTTATTCACCAATGGAACTTAGACTTTTCTATCTATCAGCACATTACTCTAAACCTCAAAACTTCACTTTTGAAGCATTGAATAGCGCAAAAGAAAGTTATAAAAATCTTAAAAATTTAATTTTAAAACATAAAAATGGCGCTAATCGTATAGAAAAATCAAAATTAAATGCTTTAAAACAGAAATTCAGTGAGTATGTAGCAGACGATGTCAATGCTCCACTCGCACTATCTGTAATCTGGGACGCTCTTAAAAACAATCCAGATAGTAGAGACATTTACGAATTAGTACTTGACTTCGACCGCTTCTTAGGACTACGACTAGATGAGGTAAAAGAAGAAAGCATCTCTATTCCAGAAGAAATAATTGCAATCGCGGAAGAGCGAAAAACCGCAAGGAACAATCGCGACTATGCAACCAGCGACCTTCTCCGCGATAGAATTGCTAGCCTCGGCTATGCAATCCTAGATAAACCTAAAAATGAATATGAGATACAAAAAAAATAGGCTTCTAGCCTATTTTTTTATAAATCATGTCCTAAAACAACTGTATCTAAGTAAGGTAGTAATTCATCGAATGACTCATCGTATTTGCCATCACAGAAGTGTCCAGCGCCATCTACTTCAACTTCTTCACCGCCCATTAACTTCGCGAATTCATGCAATTTATTTTGACTGATTTAATGTCAATAGATAAATAATTAATGATAATACTCTACCTCTCATTAATCTTTACAAATAAAGTTTAATTCTAAAATTGATTATTGGGACATACATTAATGTATGAATTACAATGACTTCCCTATCCTTGATGATAGTACTTATAATTTAATGATGAATGAATATAATAACTCTCTTCCCTTTGACAGAAACACCGCTATCAATAAGTTGTATTTAGAATTAGATGAGTGTAAGAATTTTTGTTTTGGATTAACTAATCGCGTTAATAAAAAAATTCAATTAGCGGTAGAGAGTGCTAAAACTGAAATAGAAAAAATATTAGAAAATTTTCATGCGACATTTTCCATTCATGTTAATTCTCAAAAAGAAATAAAAGAATTTAATTTATTCACATTTATTAAGAAATTAATTAGTAGTATTTCTAATATGCACCACTGGGCGAACAATGAACAAAAAACTTATTTTAAAACACTAGCAGGAAATAATATAATTACATTAATTAATATTTTGATGCAGATAATAGAGGCTCTAGAGAATAGTAATCTACATCTATTCAAATTCATGTAAATATCATTTTAAATATAAAAAAATAGCAAAATAATTAATTTTTGCTATTTTTTATTGATTTTTAAAGTGTTTTTATATTAAAAATATTAATTTTTTAATTTTTTTGAATTATTAATTTAATTTTATATTTAGCATTTTTAATACTAAAATTAATTTCATTTAAAATACTTTTCATTATCTCGTCATCACGCACTTCACCGCCGAAAGCAATTGCAAGAGACTTATATTTATTTTCTTTTATATACATTATTAATTCTTGTATGGCATTTTTTGTATTATTAAAATTATCAATTGAATTATTAGAAATAATTATTTTAGATATTTTTTTAGAAAATAAATTATACGAATTAATTATATATGGTCTATCTAAAGATATATTTTTTTCTTCCATTAATTGATTATACAATTCCTCCTTTATCTGCAGTCCGCCACGTAATATCAATTCATTATCAATACAATCCTTATCTTTAATATCAGCAAAAATGTTAGATGAAAATATCAATATCATATCCGCATTTAATCTCAAAATGCTCTCAGTATAATACGCTATGTTTTTCTTGTACTTTAGTTTAGATACGTCCTCAAGCCATGAGGAATTTTTCTTCATTAAGTATTTATCTTGAAGAGCTAAAAAATCTTCTCTCAAATCTCCACACGTGCGCATTATCATTAAGTTATCGAGTAGCCAAATCTTATCTTGTAAATCTAAGTCTTCTGGCAGTTTCGCCTCGTTCTCCTTGGATAAAATTTTGAGCATCTCATCTAATAATATCTCTTGTTTCTCTTCATTATCATTCATCATATATTCATTATATCAAAATTGAGGAAATAGTCAAATCCACACTAACACACTACAACAAATAGACATAGACTGAAGTATGAGTAAAATATGTGTATATGCAATAGCAAAAAATGAAATCAAATTCGTAGACCGTTGGTACGAGAGTGTGAAAGAAGCAGACTATATCTGTGTATTGGATACGGGCAGTACAGACGGAACGTATGAGAAACTGCAAAAATTAGGTATAATCACCAAACAGAAAAAATATGACAAATTCCGCTTCGATACAGCACGAAACGACAGTATGTCGCTTATTCCTACAGATACCGACATCTGCGTATGTATAGACCTAGATGAGATATTTGAGTCTGGTTGGACTAAGATTTTAAAATCGAATTGGAACGACAAAGTATCTCGTGCCAGATACCGCTATACTTGGAATTTCAACCCAGACGGTAGTGAAGGCATAGTTTTCTTCGCTGATAAAATTCATAAGTATGACAAATTCATATGGAAACATCCCGTACACGAAGTATTAGTACCGAAGTCAAACGATTATTATATCACCCTCACCCTACCCAACATTCAACTCAATCACCACGCAGATGAGAAGAAATCTCGCTCGAACTACCTACCACTACTCGAAATGAGTGTCGAGGAAGACCCAGATGACGATAGGAATATGCACTATCTAGGTCGAGAATATATGTTCTACGGCAAGTATGAACAAGCGATAAAGACATTAAAGAGTCATCTCACATTAAAATCTGCCACATGGGATATTGAACGCTCGGCAAGTATGCGATATATTGCGAATTCATATAAAATGCTCGGCAAGAAGAATAAACAAATCGAATACTTACACCGCGCTATTCTAGAGGCTAACTATGTGCGTGAGCCGTACTTCGAACTCGCTACTCTCTATTATGAGAAGAAAGACTATCTCAAATCCGCATTCTATTTCAACGAAATGCTGAAAATTACTAACCGCGAACTCAACTATATGTCCTCGCCAGTATGCTGGAGTTATCTACCATACGATTATCTGTCAATGTGCTACTACTATCTAAAAGATTATAAAAAAGCACTCATTACAATAGATAAGGCGCTCGCTATCCATACTGATGATAGACTAATCAATAATAGAAATGTGTTTGTAGCCGAACTTAATAAATAGTACTATTCCTTCGTCAGTTTATCTAT
>CATLDS010000052.1 GCA_949902685.1 uncultured Christensenellaceae bacterium
AAAACAAATACTGGAAGTCTCGCCATACAACTGATAAATGGATTAATAATCGCAGTCTTAATTTTAAGATTTTTTCCATTCATATTTCTACTAGCCATACTCGACATGGTATTACAACCTAGACCTAAGAGCATGATATAAATTGCTTTACCATTAAGACCGAGTTTGGATAAAAAATCATCAAACACATACGCAAGTCTCGCTATAATTCCGCTGTCCTCTAATATAGTTAAAAACACAAACAATAAACATACTTGTGGCAAGAATGATATTACAGTAGAAAACGAACTAAATACTCCATTAGAGACAAATTCTAGTAGCCATACATTATCTGTGACGGCATATAATAGCGACGTAAATGGATTGATTAAAATGAAGTCTAAAACGAGATTTAATCCTTCACTTATGAATGGCCCTACTAAGAAAAATATCATGTAAATCGATAGCAAAAAAAATAAGGAAAATCCTATCGTCATGATAAAAGGATTTAATAAAAATTTATCTAATTTACTTGCACCATATATATAGTCTTTTTTTAATTCCAATGTATCTAATAACAAATTATCAATATATTTATAACGTGCGGATATTATTTCTTCTTCTAGCGAACTAATATATTTAATCTGCTCATCACCTAGGCCTTCATATATATTATTAAATGCTTTAATTATTTTATTTTCATCAATATTAAATCTTTCTTTTACCCTATCAATAAATGATAATAAATAATTATTATCTTGATAATTATTCTTTTTAATAATATTGTCGAAATTTAGTATATTATTATTTATATGGGAGTTGTTTATTTTGTCTAATTTACAGTATTTTTGATGAATTTTGTCATCATTTATAAAATCAATTATTTCATCATTTAACTTAATTTTTTTAGCATTAATTATTTTAATATTATGATTTAATTTTTTAGATAATTTTTCTGCATTTATTTTATTGCCATGACGCGTGAAATAATCATAATTATTAATTAAAATATTATAATCTAATCCTAGTTCGTTTAGTTGTAGACAGAGATATAAATTTCTCCTAATGCTATTAGCATCACATAAAACTATTCGACTGGCTTGTCCCGCGGTAACTAGTCTTTTCGCCACGTTTTCTTCCTCTGTAAAAGTATGCAAAGAATACAATCCAGGCAGGTCTATGAACTCATATTCTTGACCTTTAAATTTTACTTTTTTAGCTTTTTCTTCTACAGTCACTCCGTGAAAATTACCAGTGTGTTCTGTAGCTTTCGTCAAACTATTAAATAAGGTGGATTTACCGACATTTGGATTGCCTATTAATAAAACCTTAGACATATATTACCTCTATAGATTTCGCTAGATTATCTTTTAGTGTGAAGCATGAAGAATTAAATACTATTAGCAATGTTTTCTTTAAACTGCTCTTACTCTTCACCATTACTTCACTACCTACTATAAGACCTAATTCCATTAGTCTAATTTTGGTATTTGTGTCATCAATACTAATCGACTTTACCTCACACTTAGTATTTGTTTTCGCATCCATTAAGTTCATATTCTATGATATTAAGAAAGAAAAAATTTAATAACTAAAATGAAAAAAGAGGTTGCCCTCTATTTCTTAATAAATGTAACTGAACTACTAACTTTGAACTTACGCTTCAAAAATCTAGCCTTATCTCCGTCTACCGTAAAAGGTTCATTAGAATGATTTTCTATCTCCAGATTTTCTATGTCCGCTATGATAGCATTTTTTGATTTCTTAATAGACTTCACACCAAATAAGAACAACTTTAAGAATGTGAAGAAACCACTCAAACCTTTCCCCTTCTTGATAGCGACAAGTTTAACTTTCTTATTATCTACTGCTTCGTCAGGATTAAGTTTAAAGCCACCCACATATCTACTATTTACAACCATTACATAGAACATTCTATCATGTACTCTATTTCCATCGTAGATAAGGGTGATAGGTAATTTCTTACCTTTAAATAGACTCCTCATACCGACTAAAATGTATGCCAATCTACCGAGACGTTTTTTCTTCTTCACTGCAGTAGAATATGATACACTAACTAGATAACCACTAGCAAGAGCATATGTTATATAGTCTTGTCCGTCATACAATAAATCATATTTAGTAGTGTTAAGTCTAAGTAAGCAATCAATCGCTTTATCCAAATCTTTAGGTATACCGAGTGTATGAGCCACATCATTGCAAGTACCATAAGGTAGCACACCAACGAGACATTTAGCACCACTCTTCTTAATTCCGTTCACTATCTCATGCAGAGTGCCATCACCACCGCATGATACCACTATGTCATATCTATTAGCATACTTATACGCTAATTCTTCAGCACCTTCTTCTGGTGTAGGCATGAAGTCGATTTGAGGAAAACGCAAAAGCAAACGCTGTCTAATCTTAGGTAACTGTTCATCAATCTTACCTCTCATAGCGTTTGGATTATATATAATTAAGACGGATGAATAAATCTTCACTTCTTCCTTCTTATAATCTCGTTTTTCTTTAATTTAGTATCGGTATAGATGTATACTTGTTGCTTAGGTATCTTACATTCAGTCAATTCTTCACCATCTAAATCTACAATTCTATCTATATTTATTATAGCATTGTTTTTGTATTTCGACAACAATTCGAGGCTAGAATTTGTAGAAAATCTGTTTCTCATCTCTACTCTAGTCTTTCCATTCTCGCTATCTTCTAGTACCACTGCTACAAATTCGTATGTAGATATAGGTAGGCTAGTATCTAAACTTTCTTTTGGTTCACCGAAATAAAAACCACACGAATAGTCTCTATGACTAGATTTGTAAACTTCATTTTTAATCTCTTGTGGGAGATTATATTTCTCATTACTCTCTAAATAATCTAGCGCCATACGGTACGCATTCACTACATTCGCCACATAGTACTCGGTCTTCATTCGGCCTTCAATTTTAATAGACGACACTCCTGCATCTCGTAACTTATCTAGGTGGTCTATCATACACATATCTTTACTATTCAAAATATATGTTCCATGACTATCCTCTTCTATTGGATATTCCTGTTCTTTATTAATCTCACGTATAGCATAATTCCACCTGCAAGCCTGCACACACGCACCACGATTAGCATCTCTACTAGTGAAGAAATTAGATAGTAAGCACCTACCCGAGTAACTGATACACATAGCACCATGACAAAAAGCCTCTAGTTCCACCTCTAACGGAATTCTATCTCGTAACTCTTTAATCTCATCTAGTGTCATCTCTCGTGCTAAAATCAGTCTCTTCACGCCCAGTGAAACGTATACAAGAGCAGACTCACTATTGGTAATGTTGGCTTGTGTGCTGACATGAACAGCAAGATTAGGTGCTAATCTCCTCACCATGCTGATTACTCCAAGGTCGGCACAAATAACCGCGTCTACATTGATGCTCTCTAAATATTTAATATATTCTGGCAATTCAGCAAGGTCGCTCTCATGCGGAATGATATTGACTGTAATATAAACTTTGACATTATGTGCATGCGCGTACTCCACTGCCCACTTTAGACCATCTAAATCAAAATTGCCAGCAAAAGTACGTAAACCAAAACGAGTAGACGCCAAATACACTGCGTCTGCTCCATACTCTATCGCCATAATTAATTTTTGTTTATCACCTACTGGCGCTAAAAGTTCCATACCGGTCATTATACTATATTTTCCTCTAATTTTCAACCTTTTATAATTAAAAATACTCACAATGAGTGAGTATTAAATGATATTAGTTTAAAAATGTGTATTCTTTATATCTTCAATCTGTTCTTGAAGTTCATTGATTTTTCCCTTCAATGTATCTATAGATGATATTCCGCGTTTAACGTAAACTATTTTGTACTGCTCCGCGAGGTCAGGATCTATTGCTGACAATTTCTTATAGATAAACGCACGCAATTTTTTGCTGAGGTCTTTGTCCTCCACTGACTCTTGTTTCTTACCATCTATTACTTTATTTATAGTGTACATATAGAAAATCAAATCGTTACTCTCGTCAGCCATCACACAAGCCTTGATATAATCTATTCCGCTATCATAATTATCACCATCAAATTTATAAATTATTGTATAAACAGGTATGTCTTCCTATGTCAAAAATTCTTTCACATACTGACTATTTAAAACGTCCTCTATTGTAATAATATCTGCCATATTATTTTCCTCCAATTTCGCATATTATATCATGATTTAGCGATTTGTCAATACCTATTTTAAAACAGAAATGCCTACACCGTCTCCTATGCCTAGTATCTTAGTATCTAACCTTGTATCTGTAGTGATGGCGTCAATATATCTATGCAATCCTTTAATCATAGCACGGCAACCACGACTCACTGGGATTTCACCCGTGACCATACCATGAAAATGGAGATTGTCCGCAATGATTATACCATTAGGATTGAGAAGATTAATGATATATGGTAGATAATTGATATACTGTCCCTTAGCACCATCTAGGTAAACCAAGTCATATTTTTTCGCACAATTTTTTAGATAATCCATAGCATCAGTTAAGTATGTAGTGATTTTCTTATCTAGTCGTTCATTTTTAATGTTCGTTACTGCTATATTATATCTATTCTCGTCTATCTCTAGCGTATCGATATGCTGGCATGTCGTATTATTCGCCATAGTAATACATCCATAACCTATCGCTGTACCGATTTCAAGAATGGTTTTGCAGTCGTATTTATTAATCGTATCACATAAAAAGATAAGAGTGTCATCTAATGTGATAGGCACTCTATTCTCTTTACCATACGATCTAATGTCTTCATTTATTTTCATTATACTTTCAATAATATAGGCAAGTAAACTCGTATCATCATGTTATACCTATCTATATTCTAATTCCTATCACACTAAAAAGTGAGTGGTTTCACTTCAAAGTGCCTTGCGCCAGCATTGAAACGGCGAAGGGACACCACGAACTTTACTCATTGCTTTCTATAATGATAGGTATAATATGAACTCGTAAACTCGTATCATCATGTTATACCTATCTATATTCTAATTCCTATCACACTAAAAAGTGAGTGGTTTCACTTCATAGTGCCTTGCGCCAGCACTGAAACGGCGAAGGGATACCACGAACTTTACTCATTGCTTTCTATAATGATAGGTATAATCATCGGTCTACGCT
>CATLDS010000053.1 GCA_949902685.1 uncultured Christensenellaceae bacterium
CCCAACTTATAATTTGGGTCTAATAGATATTCACCATTGATCTTCGCTATACGTAACATTTCTTCTTGCTGTTTTGACATTCTACATGCTACGCATCTACGTTCTTTTTTTATGTGCATATTGCTCCTATTCGTCTATATCACTGAAGAAATCATCGTCTAGAATAATATTTGCGCTAGCGGTCGATACAACATCGTTATTAACTTTGGTTTCCGTTGTGAGACCAACTGCTGGCTTAACATCAATCTTATAACCAGTAAGTTTAGCAGCCAAACGAACATTATGTCCACCCTTACCTATGGCAAGTGACAATTTATTCTCAGGCACTAATACATTAGCTACACCTGCAGCAGTATCTACTGTAATCTCACTAACCTCTGCTGGACTTAGTGCTGCTACGATATAATCTGCTGGATTTTCACTATAATTAACAATGTCTATCTTCTCACCATTTAATTCATTGATAACACTATTAATTCTAGCACCTTTATTACCGATACAAGCTCCTACTGGATCTAAATTATTGATAGAAGTAGTAACTGCTATTTTTGTACGTAGACCTGGCTCACGTACGAGACCTACGATACTAACATCTCCATTGTTAAGTTCTGGTACTTCCATCTCAAGAAGCATACGCACGAAATTAGCATGAGTACGTGTAACTTGCACCACTGTACCTCTAAAGTCATCTTTGATATGACGAACATAGACCTTAACTCTATCGCCCGGTTTGAAGTGGTCACTAGGTAACATATCACGTTTAGTAAGTAGACCCTCTAGAGTAGTACCGCCAATCTCTAGATATACATTATCTAAATCTAGACGTTTAACATTAGCAACGATTAGCTTACCCTCTTTATCTGCAATATCTTTATAAATTGACTGTTTCTCTATCTCTTTAATCTTCTGCGTGATAACTTGTTTAGCTGTCTGTACTGCTATTCTGTTGAAATCTTTAGTACTCTCTTCCTGCATTACTAGGTCACCAATTTTATAAGCGTGCTTAATCTGTCTAGCCTCTTTTAAGGAAATTTCTTTTTCCTCATCTTCTACATTATCAACTACTGTACGATATGAGTATATCTTGATAGTATTTTTCTCAGGATTAAGTTTAACCTGAGCATTCTTAGCCATACCGCTATTCTTTTTATAAGCGGCTGTCAATGCCTGCTCTAATGCTGAAATGAAAACTTCTTCATTAATACCCTTCTCTGCTTGCAAATCTTTTAATGCTTCAAAAAAATCTTTATTAATCATCTAAAACTCCTTAAAATTCAATATGAGGTAAGATATAAGCTATATCTGCGCTCTTAATTGTAATAATTTCATCATTTATTTTAAATTGAACAGACGTTTCATCTTTTGAGACGAGTGTTGCAGTAAATTCTTTTCTAGAGTCCACTTTCTTGTACAACTTAACGTCCACTAGTTTGTCAAAATGTCGTTTGAATTGCCAATCATATTTAAGAGGTTTATCCAAACCATAACTAGACACATCTAGTACGTATTGTGCATCATTGGTAGGATTTAATTCCTCCAATATGTCATCTACCATACGATTAACTTCTACGCAATCATCAATAGACACACCACTCTCTTTATCTATATAGATAATCAAGTGCATACCGTCATTCTTCTTAGTATATTCAACTTCTACTAATCGAATGTCACCTTTAAACAGAGGTGCAATTTTTTCATACACAATGTCCGAAACTTTCATACTTCTCCTTAAAATTAAGTTAGGAGTGGCAGTGCCACTCCTAGTAATCAATATGAGTATATCACAATAATTAATAATAATCAATAGTTTTTATATTAATTTTATAAAAACTTTTGCAGTAGCAGTGGCATCATTGATTGCTCTATGGGCATTTTCTAATTGTATATTCAATTTTTCTACTATAGTACCCAGTTTATAATTCCTTAATCCCGGCAATTTAACTCTAGCCATCTCTAGTGTATCCATTAGTGGATGGTCGAAATTATACGATAATTTTTTCGCTGCATTATAAATAAAGGACATATCGAATGAAATGTTATGAGCTACGATAGTTGAACCAGAACAGAATTTATAGAAGTCTGGCAATACATAGTTGATGGTAGGTGCATCTGCCACCATACTATCATCAATTCCAGTCAAGTCTACAATCTCTTTACTGATGTGTTTACTAGGTTTAACAAAGGTAGAAAATCTCTCACTTATTCTACCATGCTCCACTTTACATGCACCTATCTCTATTATTTCATCTTTATTCGGTTCTAAACCTGTAGTCTCAACGTCAAATACAACGTAACTTTCTTCAAAATCTTTATTTTCTTCATCAAAGAGCCCACTCTGTTCGTAGTCAATATACTCAGTAGGTATCACAGTGTGATAGTCTTCATTGACCTGCTTATACGCGGATTTAATATCCTCTCGTTTGTATTCACACCTTGCCACACTAACAGCGTTAAAACTAAGACGATTATTAAACTCACGGAACGAGCCAAAACAGCAAACTTTCATACCTACTTCTATCAAGTCACCCTTCGACTCATCTGCTTGTTTAGGGAAAATTGAACAATACAAAAATTTTGTATCACATTTAATAGTGAAATTATAGAATGTACGTTCGATATCTTTGGTTTCACCATTCTTAGTATATTTTCGATTGTAAGTTCTGCGCTGTACATTCGTCACCTCACCACAGATGACAACGTTCTCAACTGGAGAGTTTACTTTAGATAAATCAATTGCTAGGGTTGATTCATTCTTACCGATTATATCTGCAATTTCGCTTAATTCGTATACTGTCTTATTCTCCGCCTCTTTAATGCTAGACATTAGTTCCATATTCTTCTCAATAAAACTAGTCGAATTAGAAATATCGTCCTTTCTAACAAAAGTGACTTTAAAGTCTGCCAAGAAACTCTCTTTCAATTTCTCTGCGACCAACTCTTCTCTATTTAGTCCATAGGCATAGTCATATGCCGAAGGTGACAATTTTAGTTTCAAAGAGACATTCAAATTCTCAATATCTACCGTCACATCGTTAAAAGTAAAATCTTTTGATATGGCTGGAAAATTATTAACAATAGTAGTATAAGTATAATTTGCAATAGCATGTTTATCTAATGGACAATTAATAAATGATAATTGATATGTAACAAGATCCCCTATTAAATCCACTAGCGTCTTCATGATAACTGGTTTATTCTCATCACTTGGTCTAAAACTCTCTGGATTATACAAAAAATTAACTGTACATACGTTGGTTTTCTCCAAATATACAGCGTCCTTAAATTTTAAACCAGAATATAAACCGTCGAGGATACTTAATTTATCAGTCATGTAAAGATTATAACAAATATTGTCGTTTTTGTCAATGAGGTCACTTATTAATAGCTAAATAAAAAAGATAGCATAAAGCTATCTAAAGAATATAAAGTGTGTAACATCTATTATCACTACAAGACCTAGTAGCACTAAGAGACCAATATTGTTGATTGCATTTATAACCTTTCTATTAATTGGCTTCTTCCTAATCCATTCTATAATTACAAATATCATTTGACATCCATCTAAAGCAGGTATCGGTAATAAATTGAATACTGCCAAATTCGCAGCAATGGCTGGCAATAGCAATAATAAATAGCCAGAGCCTGTAGTATCCGCCATAACTTTAATTGTTGTAACAGGTCCTCCAAGTGAAGGTAATAATGATGATGGATTAACTATTAATTGACCAAATACTTTGAGAACTTTCCAAGCCCACTTGAATGAGAAAGGAACGGACTGAGCTAACGACTCTAAGAATGTGTATCTATATGTGCCTAACGAGAATTCTTTATCTTCACCTTTTTCGTCTTTTAGTAGAGACCAACCAGCATACTCTCCTTTATCATTATAAATGGCATTTATATATCCATCAACTGTTATATGTTTACCATTTCTACGAATATTGAATTTAATATCGCGTGTATTCATGTAGTAGGTTTTGCCATTATCCGTGTATGAATATTGGTCTTCTAAGTTACCATCGTTCTTAGGATGATTTTTCAAAATACTATCTTCTATTAACACACCGAAATATTTATCGTTCACGAAATCAATTTTTACACCATCTACACCATATACCACATCACCCGACTGTAAGACCTCATAGTTAATAGATGTAGTTTTTACATCTTTTATCTCTACTAAATCGTATCCCATAGATATTAGAAGTATAAACGAGAAGATAATTGCGCTCAAAAAGTTAAAGAATGCGCCCGCAAATAATACAATCAAACGTTTCCATGGTTTTAGATTATTAAATGCTTCTTTGGACTCATTGCCCGCCTCATCTTCACCCTCAAAAGCACAATAACCACCGAGAGGCAAAAGTCTAAGCGTGAATTTCTCACCATTTTTCTTCGTTTTCTGTAAGATTTTTGGACCAAAACCAATACTAAATTCATTTATCTTAAATTTAAGTATTTTACCAGCAACATAGTGACCTAATTCATGTATCATCACCATGAATAACAAAACAAGAATGGCTATAACAATATAGCCAACATATTTCATTGTAGATGCGAAACTTAACAAACACGACATATAAGAGTATAATCCTTGTACTAAATAATTATAACTAAACTAACAATAAATATAAATACTACGCAAAAAATCATAGCATCTATTCTATCTAACATACCTCCATGACCCGGTAAAATATTGCCACTATCTTTAATTCCTGCATTTCGCTTGATTTTACTCTCAAATAAGTCTCCAAACTGACAGAAAACCGATGCAAATAAACCGATCAATAAGAAATGCCACCAAGCCAAACCAAATACAGATAAAATATTATTCCAAGCAGGTATCCAACATAATAGTCCGTAAATCAGCATACTGCCAGCAATACCACCTAGTAGACCTCCTATTGCTCCACTAATGGTTTTATTTGGACTAATCTTTGGACATAACTTTGGGCCTTTTAAAGTACATCCAACCAAAAATGCACAAGTATCAGTAAGCCATGTAATAGCAAATACTATGATTATGAAAGGTATCGAGAACTGTGCCACACCTGCAAATATATCAATATGGTTGACATTTAGTAGTAGTCCAAGCATAAATCCTGGATATATACAAGTTACGATAGTATTAA
>CATLDS010000054.1 GCA_949902685.1 uncultured Christensenellaceae bacterium
TGTAAATCTTCGCTAGTAATGTCTTTCTCAACGTTATTAACGAACTCTACGCCTGTCATTTCTCCAGTTAAAGCCTTATAGAAACCACTAAAAATGAACACCAAGCCTCGTCCACCAGCATCTACAACGCCCGCTTTCTTCAAAACTGGCAACATATCAGGAGTCTGCTGAAGAACTGTTTCACCATGAGTGATAACATCGTTCAAAAAATCCTCAAAGGTCTTAGCAGATTTACTCGCTTGCTTGCTCTTCTCTGCCATTGCTTTGATTACTGTCAGGATAGTACCCTCTTTAGGTACTGTAACTGCCTTGTACGCCATGTCAGCACCCGTTTGAATAGCCTTGGCGAACTCTTTAATGCCAATCTCATTTTGACAAGGCATAAGAGTAGCACAAATACCTTTGATAATTTGTGAGGTAATAACACCGCTATTACCACGTGCACCCTTCAACGCACCGCGATTGAAAGCCACGCAAATTGATTCAATTGTATTAGACTCACAGTTATTCATCTCTGTGGCTGCACTCTTTAGTGTTAGACTCATATTAGTACCAGTATCACCATCTGGCACTGGGAATACATTTAAAGCATCAATATCTTTTTTATTCTCTTCAACTAATGAGAATGCACTGGAAAACATCTTCCTCAGTGCAGCACCGTTAATTGTTTTACCCATAAATATTAAACTCCTATATTCTAACGTCTACGATATGCACGATGACATTTTTGACTATCATACCAGCGAAACGCTCTACTGAGTATTTAACACTCTGGCGGATAGACTCAGCCACTGCAGATGCAGAAACACCACAATGACGCATTATTACGTAGACATCTATCTTCATATTATCATTTTCGAGGATTGTGACAACTACACCCTTATGTGCAGTGGTAAGCGCATTACCTTTAAAAAAACTACGCTGTGAAACTAGACCCACAACACCTACACACTCAAGAACAGAAACAGCAGCAACCTTACTGATTGCACGTTTGCTGATACTAATCTTGCCGAATGAAGTAAAGGTGGTTAGTTTCATCTCACTCTCCTTGACTATTATATAATAATATTATATATTAAGCAAACGATTTTTATTAATTTTAATAAATTTGTATCTATTGCACTTATAATCAAGGTTTATATATCATAAAAACGTGGCTAATTTAATTAAAACAAATCTCTAAATTTACAAAAAACACTTGCAATTCTACTAAATATATGTTAATATAACATGGTATTGATATAAATTTAACGGAGGTAATCGTATGAAGGTTTGCGAAATATGCGGAAAAAGAAGCAGTACTTCAGGTAACAATGTTAGCCACAGTATGCGTCATACTAAGAGAACTTTTGAAGCCAACATCCAAAAAGTTGATGTAGAAATAGATGGTAAGAAAGGAAAAAAGAATATTTGTGCTAAATGCTTAAAGACCATGAAGAAAGAGTCTAAATAATTATAGTAGAGCGCTATGCTCTATTTTTATTATGATTAAAGCAAAAAGACTATCAATGTAGATAGCCTTTTTATTTAAACTCTATTAAACATACAAATAATGATAACCACAGCTGCTATTGCAGAAAGGATACTTATTAAGAGTGATATCCAGCCAATCTTTTTCTTATTAACTCGCATCCGCGCTATAGCATTGATTAAAGCATCTATAGGCAAATATAAACAGTAGAATGGTATAGCCACGGCAAGCATTATAACGAATATATTACCTATAATAGCCAACTTCGAGGTAGTACCTATTGTAAACAATCTAATTACAATATTAATCAAGAAGAATGAAATAACTAATAGAAGTATACTTTCGATAATACTCTTGACTGCAAATTTAACTGATTTTTCGGCCTTTTCAGGATTTTGCTTTAATTTCTCAACACGATAATTTACATTAAACAATCTAGAGAAAACACCCATACTAATATGCTTCACACACACCTCTCTTTTTAATATCATAACACACTCAAACC
The DNA here is from genome assembly GCA_949902685.1 of uncultured Christensenellaceae bacterium. Taxonomy (GTDB): domain Bacteria; phylum Bacillota; class Clostridia; order Christensenellales; family UBA1242; genus Onthoplasma. The sequence goes on from CATLDS010000054.1 coordinate 1,977, forward strand.
ACATATAAAAATAAACTTGACTATTAAATAAATTGTTACTGTAAAACTTTTAACAACAATTATAATTTTATCATACGATATTATATGAAAATATATTGTTGGAAAGCACCTAAAATACTAGCACCTATACTTAAACTTTTGTTTAAGAAAAATATTTATTACATAGGCAAATAAAACGAAATATGAACTGATAGTAAAAAAGGACTAATCAAGTCCTTTAATTTTCCATTTTCTTTTTATAATTATTAGTCTTTGGATAGGCTTTATCTGGTATTGCTGATTGTAATTCTTTGACAAGTTTCATAGTATTTTTATCTATATCTTTAGGCATTTCACCCTTTAGAGTAACTATAATATCTCCGTAGCCCAATCCCTTTAGATACTTTATACCTTTGCCTTTTAGCGTATATCTAGTGTTGGATTGAGTCAATGGTGCTACATCAATATTGGTTACACCTTTTAATGTAGGAACTGCCACTTTACCGCCTATTAATAAAGTAGTTATTGGAGCATAAACATCTACGTATAGATCGAAACCCTTTCTCACTAATAGTGGATGATTTTCAACTTTAATTAAAATCCTTAAATCCCCCGGAACTCCATTCGCTGAAGCTGTCTGGTTACCTTCATTCGAAACTCTAATTATCTGTTCATTATCTATACCTGCTGGAATATCTACAGATATTTTTGCATTAATCGTCTTAAGTCCAGTACCACGACAATTAGGACATTTATTCTTAACAACTTTACCTTTACCTCCACAGTTACGACAAGTACCTACCGTACGAGTCATACCGAAAAGTGTCTGCTGAGTATAGGTTACTCTACCAGTGCCATTACACTCAGTACAAGTCACATAATCACTGTCAGCTTTAGCTCCTGTCCCATGGCAATCTTGACAACGCTCTTTACGAGTAATAGGTATCTCTTTTTTGCAACCAAAAGCGGCTTCTTGGAAGGTCAATTTTACATCTGTAACAATATCCTCAGCCTCTTCCCTAGCCTGAGCAGTCGCACCACGACCGCCGAAATTAGAGAAGATATTAAATATATCTTCAAATCCGCCGAAACCCTCTGCTCCGCCAAATCCACCTGAAAAACCGCCACCACCGAAGCCTTGTGGTCCGTCAGCACTACCATATTGGTCATAATTAGCACGTTTCTGCTTATCACTTAGAACAGAATATGCTTCGTTAATCTCTTTAAACTTTTCAGCCGCCTCTGGAGTCTTGTTTAAGTCGGGATGATACTTCTTCGCCATCTGCCTATATGCAGACTTAATCTCATCATCACTCGCGTTTTTATTCACTCCAAGCGTCGAATAATAATCGTTATTTGCCATATTGTCCTTCTTATTTTTTGTTACTTTTTAATTTTTGTACGAAAGCATTAAACTCTGGATTATTTTCAATAATTTGTCTCATTTCAGTTATTTGTCTATTGTGATTATTGATTTGGTTGTCAAAACATTTAATTAGGTTTTTATCCTTAACCGCTTCACGTAAATCTCTTAAAACATCTTGTGCAAAATTATCTGCCACAGTTTCGCTAACGGATAGTTTTGTATATGCTTTAGAATATTCACGCATTAATATATCCAAATCACACGAAACATCATTCTTCGCTTCAAGTATCAATGTTTTGTACTGTTGAACTAAATCTTTTTGTTTAATCTCTCCCGTTTCAAACAAATCTACATAATAGTGCATCCATTCATGTGATGTTAATTTAATAATTCTACCTATATCACCACACTCTAGCACATCATTTCTAAAATAAATCGTTTTCTCTGCCCTTTTATAGAACGCAGGGTGTGTTTTATGCCCAGTTACATCATCAAATGGAACAATTTTTATTTGACAATTGGGTACATTATATTTTGAGGCATAATACTCAGTTAACTCTTCAATAAACAATTTCATATCAGCATCTTTATTTGTATATTTATTCACTAATTGAGACAAGGTTAATTTGTTCATATTGATATCCTTTGCTTACAATTTTTAAACAAGTCAAGAGCGAGATATATATTTTCTCTCGCCCTATACTATTTAAGATACTATAAATTTATTATTTATCCTCTACAATGACGTTTGGATCGCTATCGCCATTGCCGTTATTTCCGCTGTTACTGTTCTGGTCGCCTTGAGGTGCGTTCTGTTGCATATTTTGATACATCTTGCTAAATACTGCATTAGCTACATTCATTAAGTCTTCATTAGCCTTATTGAGTTCGTCTATGGTCTCTGCTTGCAGATGTTTCTTAGCCTCTTCACAAGCATCAGTTAGAGATTTCTTATCCTCTTCGCTTAGTTTATCAGCATTATCTTTTATAGTCTTTTCAATATTAAGAATTGCTGCATCTAGGTTGTTACGAGCGTCTATAACTTCTCTCTTCTTCTTGTCCTCTTCTGCGAACTGCTCTGCCTCTTTCACTGCCTTATTGATTTCATCTTCACTCAAATTCGTACTAGCAGTGATAGTAATCTTCTGCTCTTTATTAGTGCCAAGGTCTTTTGCTGAAACGTTTACGATACCATTAGCGTCAATATCAAAAGTAACCTCAATCTGTGGTATACCTCTTGGTGCTGGTGGTATACCAGTTAATTGGAATCTACCTAGCGATTTATTTTGAGCAGCAAATTCACGCTCACCCTGTAATACATTAATCTCTACGCCCGGTTGATTGTCTTGTGCCGTACTGAATATTTGAGATTTCTTAGTAGGGATAGTAGTATTACGTGCGATAAGTTTAGTGCAAACTCCGCCTAAAGTCTCAATACCTAGAGACAATGGAGTTACGTCTAGAAGTAATACATCCTTAACCTCTCCACCTAATACACCTGCCTGAATTGATGCTCCTATTGCTACACATTCGTCTGGATTGATACCTTTGAATGGTGTTACTGGGATTTCCTTAGACAATGCCTCAACTACGCATGGAACACGTGTAGAGCCTCCAACTAATACTACATTAGAAATCTCTGTCTTATTAAGACCAGCATCTTTAAGTGCATTACGAGTGCAAACGAGAGTCTGCTCTACAAGGTCTGCTATCATGCTCTCGAATTTAGCACGAGTAAGTGTGTACTCTAAGTGCTTAGGGCCAGTAGCGTCTGCTGTGATGAATGGTAGACTAACAGTGGTCTGTGT
>CATLDS010000055.1 GCA_949902685.1 uncultured Christensenellaceae bacterium
CTAAGTCAATTCCACAACTTGGCTTTTGTGCTTATGGCTGTAATAATCATGAAAGAGGAGTTTATGCCAGAGCCCCTTTGCTCTTGCTATCATATAATAATATAGGTTTGCCATGACTAGGACTTTCCGCCAGCCTTACATTCCTAGGTATGTAACTGTCATACACCTTTGCTCCAAAATACTTTTTTATTTCATTGGACACTTGAGTTACTAAATTGCTTCTGTTATCTTTCATGGTTAACAATACACCTTCAATCTCTATGTCTGGGTTTAATATTTTTTTAATCAATCGTACAGTGTTCATAAGTTGTCCTAAACCAACCAAAGCAAAATATTCACACTGTATTGGAATAATAATCGAATTTGTAGCCGTCAAAGCATTGACCGTCAACAATCCAAGTGATGGTGGACAATCTATAAATATAAAATCATATTTATCTTTAACTTCGTTTAGCGCCTCTTTTAATATTTTCTCTCTATTGTCAACATAAACTAAATCAACCTCTGCGCCTGCTAAATCAACAGTTGAAGGTATTACATCTAAATTTTTCTGTACCGACGGATATATAGCATCTTTAACCGGTATCTCACCTAGCAATACTTCATAAATTGACTCTTTACCTTTTTCTAATTCGACTCCTAGACTAGAACCAGCATTTCCTTGAGGATCCATATCCAATAATAAAACCTTTTTACCCGCATTAGCAACATAAGATGCCAAATTTACACAAGTAGTAGTTTTGCCAACTCCACCCTTTTGATTTGTGACTGAAATTATCTTTCCCATACAGCCTCCTAAAAATTAAAACATTCTAATACTTTCATAATATAACTTTTAGATAAATATTGCAAATAAATATAAATATATTATAAAAATTTAATAAATTTTCATTTTAAACTAATTATTTTCAAAAATCCATTGATTTTATTGTTTCAAAATGCTATAATAACCTAGCAAATTAGTCATGCGTTCATAGCTCAGCTGGATAGAGCGTTGGTCTACGGAACCAAAGGTCGGGGGTTCGAATCCCTCTGGACGCACCATATCGTGACCAAATCATAAGTTTGATTTGGTTTTTTATTACTAGCGCCTGCTAAAAACTATCCATTTTTAACATTATTACATTTACCCTCTAATTGAACCAAATATAGCATGTAGATACACATAACATTTTCAATAAGACAACACACAATATAAAATACTTGACATTACACCCCTAGATTATTATCATACCAATAGTTATAAAACTTGTTTATGAGTAGTGAGGTTATATGAAAGAATTATATCTTGATAATTCACCTATCGCGTATTATATTGATGATACAGCAGGTAAAGATTGGCTTGTTTTTGTCCATGCAGCCTTTGTAGACCATAGAATGTTTCAAAAACAATTTGAGTATTTCGCGGGTAAATATAATTTGCTCGCTATAGACATTTTAGGACATGGCAATTCAATCAAAGCCAAAAGAGGCGATTCTATTGAAAACATGTCGAACTGGATTAACCAAATATTTGAAAAGCACCATATCCCTAGAGCTCATTTCGTTGGAGTTTCGTTAGGCACTGTCTTTATACAAGATTTTGCCAATAAATATTTAGACAAAGTAATATCTCTCGCTTGTTTCGGCGGATATGATATTGATAATTTTGATCCAAAAAAACAGCAAGGCAATTCTAAAGAACAAATGAAAATGATGCTAAAAGCCATGTTTTCTATAAAATGGTTCGCTAAAGCAAACAAAAAAATTTCAGCTTACACTACAGAGGCGCAAGAGGAATTTTACAAGTTAAACTTACAGTTCAAGAAAAAATCTTTTATATATCTAGCAAAATTAAAAAATCTTATAAATAAATTCCCAAACAAACAAAGACAATATAAATTATTAGTTGGTTGTGGAGAACACGATCTCCCTATGGAAATTGATATAGTTAATGAATGGGCAGAGCGCGAACATTGTGCTAAGGTGATCTTTCAAGGCGCAGGACATTGCGTAAACATGGACACACCAAAAGAATTCAATGCTTGTCTAGAAAAATTTTTGGGATAAATATTTTGATAAAATTTATACTTGATTTATTTGTTTTTTCATGCTAAAATTTTGTAATGAGTACAATTGTTGCATTGGCAACTCCAGCAGGAAATAGTGGAGTAGCAGTAATAAGAATTAGCGGTGAAAAATCTAAGACAATTCTGCAAAAACTTATCAAAGAAGATTTAGATTTTGAGCCTAGAAAAATGTATCTAAAGAATGTATATGTAGGCGAAATAGTAGATACTGCTCTCGTTGTTTTTTTCAGCACTCCTAACAGTTTCACCGGTGAAGATGTCGTTGAAATTCAATCTCATGGAGGTTATCTGTTAGCGCAAAAAATAATAGATGAAGCAATTTCTCATGGCGCTACTATGGCTACACCAGGTGAATTTAGTAAACGCGCATTCATTAACGGAAAACTATCCATTGATCAGGCTGAAGGAATTATGGATTTAATCAATGCAGAAAGTGAACTTCAAGCGCGTTTAGGCAGTTCTTTAATGCAAGGTCAATTAAAAGAAAACATCAATAAAATACAACTTGCATTAACCGAAATTTTAGCAGAAATCGAAGCCAAACTTGACTATCCAGAATACGAATACACCACCGCTGAAACATCTAATATATTAGAAACTTTAAAAGACATTAGAACCAAATTAACATCTTTAATAGACAGCAGTAAAAATGGTAGTGTAATAAAAAATGGCATAAAAGTTGCAATTGTTGGAGCACCTAATGTTGGTAAATCTAGCTTATTGAATGCTTTGACCAAATCTCAAAAAGCCATCGTTACAAACATTGCAGGAACTACAAGAGATATTATCGAGGCAGATTATGAATACAAGGGCATAATATTTAAACTTTATGACACTGCAGGAATTCATGAGAGTGATGACGAGGTAGAAAAGATAGGCATCTCTCGTGCTAAACAGGCATTAAAAGACTGTGACCTCGTATTGCTCGTTAGCGATGAAAACAATATTTGTGATATAATTACTGACAAGCCTTCTATTAAGATTTTCAATAAGAGTGACCTTTTAAATAAAAAATACACTCAATCTTCAAATTATATTTACGTTAGCACCAAGACCAATGAAAATATAGAAAATCTAAAAGAAGTCATATTCAATAAAACAATAACTTTTGACATAAAATCAAATCAATTATATATCACCAACACACGACATATCGAATGTGTCAAAAATTGCATCTCGCGACTAGAGAGTGTCATATCTACATTTTCAACTTCTACAATGGATATTATATCTAATGAAATAAAATCAGCCTGGAGTTACTTGGGAGAAATCACTGGAACAACCAGCAATGAAACAATCATAGATAAAATTTTCTCTAAGTTCTGTCTTGGAAAATAATTTTTTATTATTGTTCACATAAAAATATTCTGTCATAATTTCAAAACACTAAATCAATTAAGTTATAGATAAGTCAAAGACGATATGTCTATAAAAATATTTGATTTTTTGCATTGTAAAAATAAATATTATATGTTATAATATTTACTATGATAAAAAATGCGGTGGAGAGTTATGATGCAATAGTTATAGGCAGTGGACATGCTGGTAGTGAGGCATGTCTTGCTCTTTCGCGCTTAGGGAAAAAGACACTTCTCACAACTCTCAATCTCGACAGTATAGCATTTCTTGCATGTAACCCCTCAATTGGCGGTACAGCAAAAGGTCAGTTAGCGAAAGAAGTAGACGCTCTCGGCGGTGAAATGGGAGTGAATGCAGATAAGTCCCTTCTCCAACTTCGACTTTTAAACTCTGGCAAAGGCCCAGCTGTACAATCATTGCGTGCACAAGTTGATAAAGTAGTGTATCACACCGAAATGAAACACACTATTGAAAAACAAGAAAATTTAGATGTTTTGCAATGTGAAGTGTCTAATATTTTAGTAGAGAACAATAAGGTTGTTGGAATTAAAACCAGCATGGGAGAAATCTTTTCTTGTTCTGCTATTGTGGTCGCTACAGGTGTATACTTGAATAGCAAAATTATTATAGGAGATTATGAAAAATTCACAGGGCCGAATGGTTACGAACCAAGTACTCTCCTTACTAAGTCTTTGTTGGATATGGGTATAGAGATTAGAAGGTTTAAAACAGGTACTCCAGCACGAGTGGATGGCAAATCTATAGATTTTGCTCAGTTTGAAATTCAGCCGGGCGATGACCTTAATGAAAGTTTTTCATACCTTTCTAAAAAAATTAAAACCAATCATAACTGTTACCTTGGTTACACTTCAACCGCTATGCACGATTACATTCGTGAAAATATTTCTCGAGCGCCTATGTATTCTGGTGCAATTAAAGGTATAGGCCCTAGATATTGTCCTAGTATCGAAGATAAAATTATGCGTTTTAGTGATAAAGAACGTCATCAATTATTCTTAGAGCCAGAGAGTGCCAGTACGGACGAAGTATATGTGCAGGGTATTTCTAGTAGTATGCCATGTGATGTACAACGTAAAATGTACCGCTTAATTCCCGGATTTGAGAACGTCGACATCATGCGCTTTGCATATGCTATAGAATATGATTGTATCAATGCCACTGAACTTAAAAATAATCTAGAGAGTAAGAAAATACATGGACTTTTCTTCGCAGGACAGATTAACGGCACTAGCGGATATGAAGAGGCTGCCGCACAAGGAATTATGGCAGGTATTAATGCTGAACGTTATATAGATGATATGACACCTTTTGTTTTGGGACGAGATCAAGCATATATAGGTGTATTAATAGACGATTTAACCACTAAAGACATTATAGAGCCATATCGAATGATGACGAGCCGAGCAGAATATAGACTCACCGTTCGTCAGGACAATTGTGATTTACGTTTGACTCAATTAGGTAGAGACATTGGATTGGTTGACGATAAGAGATATAGACTATACAGAAAGAAACTAAAACAAATTGACATAGTAAACACTGCTTTAAATTCGATGAAAAATCCGTCTCAACTGTCAATCTTATTCAATTCAAAAAATGAAAATCTACCAAAATCAGGTTTAACATTGAGAGAATGTATCAAACGTAATAATATTAACATCTATGATATATGTAA
>CATLDS010000056.1 GCA_949902685.1 uncultured Christensenellaceae bacterium
AGCGTTAGAGCAGGAGATGAAAGCAAAAACTCAAGAGATGAAGGCAATAGTGCTAGCAGCGGAGAGCGAAGTTCATAAAGCCATGGCTACAGCTATGAAGAGTGGCAAATTTGGTGTTATGGATTATTATAAATTACAGAATATGGTGGCGGACACCAATATGAGAAACTCTATCAGCACAGTGAAAGAGAAGAATGATACCCAGCCTCAAGGTAGACAAGGTATGGGTAGACCGGGAGATAGATTTAATTAAGGAAAAACATGTCTAATGTAGAGATTATTATCATGGTATGTGCGTGCTTGATACCAATCATTGCATTGGTAATCATTTTGCCGACTATGAAATTTCATAAAAAGACTAAACAATTAGAATTACCTAAAACGGAGACGTATAAGCCGAGCGAACCAGTAGTCCCTGTAGAAGAACCTAAAGTTACGCTTAAGAAAAGGCCAGTGGAGAGCAAAAATTATTCTACAGATGATTTTAAAGATTATCTTAAGGATAAACAGTCAAAATCAAGCATTCCCACTAGAAATAGACTTCCTAATAATTATATAGATAGAACTGGCAAGTACTTACCAATGGATGAGCATATGAATAAACCTACAGATGATAAGACAGTGGCGGAGCAAGTGCAGTCTCTCAGTCCAGAAGTGCTAGCATTAATTGTATCTGGAGTGTTAGATAAGAAGTTTTAATAAAAAATGCGGATTAGTCATGAGAGTTTGAAACTAGCGAAATAAGGAAGAAAAACATAGACAAAAACAGCCTATGTTTTCTTTTTGCTCTTAAAACTCTCTTAACTGCCCAAAAAGCAAATCATAGGTTGTCGTAAATGATTCACTTGAGAATACGTAGATATACACCTTAACATTGACAAGAAAGAATATTCGCTTACACTATAAAAATAGAGAGAAGAAAACAAAAGTAAAAGAGCTGTGTGCGTTACGCTCTGCCAGCAACAGCTTATTTTGGCAACTAAATTTAGTTTTTGCGTGTGCTTGTCTGGCGAGGCAAAGCCGAGCCACTTGTATATAACAAGAACATATCTAAATGCCAAATATAAAAACCTTCACTAATTTATTTTGACAAATTGCACTAAGATATGTTACAATAAAAATATGAAAATCAAATTTCAGGCTTTATCTAATAAAAACTTCGCAGATTGCATTAAACTTAAAGAAATGCTATTCCCAGAATCAAATAGCAACATTGACTATGACAAATATTTTCATAAAGAAATTGACTGTGAATATTTCGTTGTATATTACAAAAATATACCATGTGCCATCACAGGATATTATGATTTTGATGGAAAACATGAAAATGCTTTTATGGGTTGGTTTGGAGTTCACCCTGATTTTAGAAAAATGGGGATTGGTTCAAAAGTTTTTGATTTCACCTTTAATCTAGTGAAAAAAAGAAAATATAAATATTTTAGGCTTTATACAGACAAGAAAGTAAATCAAGATTCTGTAAGATTATACATAAAAAAAAGTATGATACAAGAACCTTATACATACCCTGATAAACTTGGCAAAAATGGGAATTTTGTTGTTTTTACTAAGATAATTAAAAGTAATGGGTGCGACCTATGGAATAATATTGCACTCAATGAAGATGAAAACTACAACTTATAAAAAATAAAAAAATTTATCAAACACGTTAAATTTTTTTTGCTGGCTTCAAAGTTTATAGCCCTTGACCGCATTTTTATAGTCCATGTGTATATTTTGATATATATTTTTCTATTACATTGTCATCAAATCGTTCTAGTGCTGTATAAATTTCTTTTTCTGTACCATTCAGTAAATTTAAAACATCCTCTATATCTTCTGGTGAATTCTTGAATGATAGATTATTTAATAATAGGATTGCATTATCAACATCACCTCTATCAATGTACGTATGTAGTAATTTCCTATCCGTTTCGTGATTAATATGAAGTGTACGTGCTACTTTAAGTAACATTTTACTTTCGGTATCATTCTTTGGGTCTAGAGCAAAACTCTTTTGATATTCTTTTGCACATTCGATGATTTTATCTCTGTAGATGTTTAGATAGTCAACATATTCATTGAATTGAGCATTTTTAAATGAACTTTCAGTTTCTTTTTTCATCTCGTTAATAGCTTTTTTATTATCATGGTATCGTTCTTCATATTTATTTATCAGCGACAATAACATATCTTTTGTTTTTTCACGAGTACGTACTTCATTCATATTCTCTACATATAAACCTATCATCAAACTATATACATCGCAGTAAGGCAAGAATTTATTTAAGAAAAGGAGAACCATTTTATCATGGCTAGATGGAAGATATTCGCCACTCAAGTTTCCGTTTTCATCTTTTGTTATATTTTTATTGTCGGTCTTTATCTTTAAATGATTTGGTTCGTGAATTAAAGTGTCTGCTAATTTTGCTATGCCTGCAGGTTTTTTAATATTTAATGATTTATTGTTTATTATAACCTTTGTCCCAATTAAACAGCCTTCACTATCTTTATACTTTTCATCTAATACAAGACTTATATGTGGTAAATTAAAGGTTATCATGCAGTATTCAAGAATGCTTTTAGCAAATTCAAGAGAAAAATCTTGAGATTTCTTTATATTGCCTAGAATTTCATGTAGGAGATGTAAACATCTGTCTTCAGCTTCTTGTAGTGAGTGTGTCACAATTATATCTATATTTGTCATGAGAGCATATTACACTCAAACTATAAATTTGTCAATACTTGTCCTTATATTATAATGTATATAAAAAATTATAAAAATTTTTAAATTTTTTTTGAAAAACACTTGCAAGAATTATTTTTTTATGTTATTATGTGCTTTGCCTGACTCGAAAGAGGGGCGATAGGTACAAAAATTTAAAGCATTTGTCGATATTTTAAAAAAGTTAAAATATTTTTAAAAAATTTTAAAAAAACTGTTGACAAAAACTTTTGATTGTGGTATCTTACTAACGCATACGACGTACGGAACACATCGTGAAGTGCGAAATATGCCTATATAATAGTGACTTTAGCCACTTCCTTATATAGAATGAGAACAATGACAACTGCATATTTTTGAAGAAATACAAATACGAGAAGTAATTGCATTTGCAATTTATTTCAATTTCAAATTTGTAATTTTGCCAAAGAACATTAATCAAAGGAACAAAAAGAACGATCAAGCTACAAAGAGCATATAGAGGATGCCTTGGCACTGAACGCCGATGAAGGACGTGACTAACTGCGAAAAGTTACGGGGAGTTGTAAATGAACTGTGATCCGTAAATGTCCGAATGTGGAAACACACTATGGTGGAGCCATAGTATCATAACACGAATACATACTGTTATGAGGGGAACTCAGGGAACTGAAACATCTAAGTACCTGAAGGAAAAGAAAGTAAAATAACGATTACCTCAGTAGTGGCGAGCGAACGGGTAACAGCCCAAACCACGGGTAGCAATATCTGTGGGGTTTAGGACTCAGTGAGTAGTTGAAGTACTTGTAGTCGAACAACTTGGAAAGGTTGACAACATAGAGTAATAGTCTCGTAGACGAAACAAGTATTAGATGAATGAGTATCCAGAGTAACGTGGGACACGTGGAATCCTGCGTGAAGATAGGAGGACCATCTCCAAAGGCTAAATACGATTTAGTGACCGATAGCGAATAGTACCGTGAGGGAACGGTGAAAAGAACCCCGGGAGGGGAGTGAAATAGAACCTGAAACTATATGTTTACAAGCAGAGAAAGCACTATGTAGCAATACAGTGCGATCTCGTACTTTTTGTAGAACGGGCCGGCGAGTTACCGTATGTAGCGAGGTTAAGTGATTCAGTCACGGAGCCGAAGCGAAAGCGAGTCTTAATAGGGCAACTTAGTTGCATGCGGTAGACCCGAAACGAGACGACCTATCCATGAGCACGTTGAAGCACTGGTAACACAGTGTGGAGGACGGAACACACTCCTGTTGAAATAGTAGGTGATGACTTGTGGATAGCGGAGAAATTCCAATCGAGTCTCGATATAGCTGGTTCTCCTCGAAATAGCTTTAGGGCTAGCCTCTGTGTAAAGATAGTTGGGGGTAGAGCACTGAATGGTTGCGGGGGCTTCGCGGCCTACCAAGACTTATCAAACTCCGAATACCAACGTATCGATAGCAGGGAGTCAGACTGCGAGAGATAAGTTCCGTAGTCGAAAGGGAAACAGCCCAGACCTACAACTAAGGTCCCTAATGTACAGTTAAGTGTGGAAGGATGTGTAAACGCATAGACAACCAGGATGTTGGCTCAGAAGCAGCCATTCATTAAAAGAGTGCGTAATAGCTCACTGGTCGAGTGGGTATGCGCCGACAATAATCGGGGCTAAAACTGTAAACCGAAGTTTAGGAATATATATTTTTATATATTGGTAGAGGAGCAATGTATACGGGCAGAAGCGTAATCGAAAGGATACGTGGACTGTATACAAGAGAGAATGCCGGCATGAGTAGCGCGAGCGTTGATACAATCAACGCGGTCGAATGTCCAAGGTTTTCTGGGGAAGGTTGAACCACCCAGAGTAAGTCGGGGCCTAAGCCGAGGGCGAAAGCCGTAGGTGATGGATAACAGGTAGATATTCCTGTACCACTTAATATAGACCAAGAGTCGAAGCAGGGACGCAGAAGGATAGTGTATCCACGGGGATGGTAATTCCGTGGCTAAATCACGAGTAGGATTAGGTAGTGAAGTACGCCAAATTATTAACTATGAGTGATGATGGGGAGTGAATATAGTAGCGAAGTGCATGAATTCACGCTGACGAGAAAATCTGCTAGATATATATTAAGTGCTCGTACCGCAAACCGACACAGGTGGACGATGAGAGAATCATAAGACTGGCGGGATAACCTTTGTTAAGGAACTCGGCAAAATGACCACGTAACTTCGGGAGAAGTGGTGCCAATCGCAAGATTGGTCGCAGAGAATCGGCCCAAGCAACTGTTTACCAAAAACATAGGTTTCTGCAAAATCGTAAGATGATGTATAGGAGCTGACGCCTGCCCAGTGCTGGAAGGTCAAGGGGAGATGTTAGAGCAATCGAAGCATTGAACTTAAGCCCCAGTGAACGGC
>CATLDS010000057.1 GCA_949902685.1 uncultured Christensenellaceae bacterium
CCCACTACTCTTTAGATTAGTTGACCAGTGGGTAATTAAGATGGATGAACTACGTCCTCAATTAATTAGTGCTATTGATACTGTTGAATTTAATCCAGATTTCATGAAAAAACGTATGCTAGACTGGCTCAACAATATGGGAGATTGGGCTATATCGCGCTCAAGATATTATGGTATACCATTGCCATTCTACCCTTGTGAAAACTGCGGTCATGTGACTGTCGTAGGCTCTATAAACGAATTGAAAAAATTGTCCAGCGCAGAAGAAGTGAACGCAATGCCACACATACACAGACCTTATATAGACAAAATCAAGATTAATTGTCCACATTGCAATAGCAAAGTAGAGCGAATTAAAGAAGTTGGAGACTGCTGGCTAGACGCTGGTATTACTCCTTTCAGTACCAAAAAATACTTTACAGACAAAAATTTCTTCAACAAGAATTTCCCTGTAGAATGCGTAATCGAAGGTAAAGAGCAAGTTCGTCTGTGGTTCTACTCACTACTCGTAATGAGTGTGGTACTGACAGGTAAAGCGCCTTACAAACGCATAGGCACTACCCCAATGCTACTCGCACAAGACGGCAAGAAACTATCTAAATCAAGTCCTAACAACATACCTCTTGATACTGCGTTCGCTGAGATTGGTGCTGATGTAATACGTTATAATTTCGTCGCTACCCCACTCGTGAATGATGTCAAGTTCGGTAAAGATACTTGTGATGAAGTGAAGAGAAAATTATTAGGACTATGGAACGCATATGTATTCCTTAATACTTATGCTTACATCGACAAGCCTGATCTAACTAACTACACACCAAAAGAGAGCGAATTGACGTTCATGGACAAATGGCTCATCAATCGCGTGAATGAATTTACTCGTGACGCTCATACTGCATATAGTCGTGAGAATTTCGGTACTGTTGCGAAAGACTTTGAAGTATTAGTAGATGAACTCACCAACTGGTATATTCGTAACAACCGCAGAAGATTTTATAAGAGCGAAAATAATACTGACACATTAAATGCTTATTACTGCCTAAATTATGCTATCAAAAATATTGCAATGGCGATGTTCCCTATTATTCCATTCCTCAGCGAATATTTGTGGCAGAATGCTGTGCGCGAATTGGACAAGAATGCCAGCGAAAGTGTGGCACTCAACGGCTACAATATCGCGGAATACAAAGTGAAAGACACAGGACTAACTAAGAAAACCGACATTGTACGAAACATCTTCACTATGACAAGTAAACTTCGTAATGAAAATCAAATCAAAGTGAAACAACCACTCAAGACACTCTACGTCAATGGTAATGAAGAGGTCGCTAGTGCGGTTAAATTGTACCGTGACATTATTGAGAGCGAATTGAATATCAAAGATGTGGTAATGGAGAGTGACAATTCAATATTCAACGACGAGTACCTCGTACTTGACTTTAGACGTGCAGGAGCGGTGCTAAAAGGTGACGTACAGAAAGTGAAGACTCTACTACAGAATGCCAACGATGACGAGATGCGTATAATGGTGGCGGGATATAAAAATGGGTTCGTCAATGTGGGCGAATTTAAGAGTCTACCTAGCGAACTATTCTCTATTGCAACTAAGCCTAAGAGTGAATATGTGATAGCGAGTGAAGGCGAAATAACTGTAGTACTAGACATTACTATCAACCGTGAATTGATGTTAGAGGGACTCTCTCGAGAATTAATACGTTCAGCGCAAGTGATGAGAAAAGATGCTAACTTTAATGTTGAAGATAGAATTTATGTTGAATTTGTAACTAATGGTACGGATTTAAGCGAAATCCTAAATAAATTCGAAGATAAAATCAAAGCCGAACTACTCGCAAAAGATATTATCAACATTGACAAACCTGAAATCGAGCAAACTATCGAAATCGGTGATGAAAAAATCACAATCAAGATGAAAAGAGTGTAAATAAATTAAAAAATCGCGTTTTATACGCGATTTTTATATTACTTGCACCACGGCTGTGGAATATTCGTCTGTATGCGAGATACTTATATCTATTCTGGTAGCGTTAACTGGCTCTATCAATGAGCGAACATATGTTGACAACTTAATATATGGCATATTTGTCTCAGTGTGTAGAACTTCGATTTTTTTATATTCGATAGTTTGATTATTCAATGCTTTAACTAATGCTTCTTTTACACAAAAGAAACCACAAAGATGTCGCTCTGGATTGGCTTGCTTCATCGCATATTCTCGCTCTGTTTTAGTGAAAATACGGGTAATTTGTTTGTCTGTCCAGTCTTTAAACCTATCATTTCTCTCTATATCTATCCCTATCATTAATCTTCCTCCCTGTAATTAACCACTCGCTTAATGGTGTCATAACTATAACCTTGAGAACGTAATCTACGCATTAATTTCTCTGTATTTTCTCTATTAATCTCTCTTGATTTAAAAAATTTATTAACTTCTTTTTCACACGAAGAAATCTCATCCACTGCGCCGAGACACTCTTCAAACACTTCACAACTAACCCCAAATGTCATCAGTTTTTGCTTCAATTTATTCTTGCTGTAATTAGGATTTGATTTAATATAACTATTAGCGAAGTTAGTGTCATTGATAAGGTTATATTCTTTTAGTTTCTTCACTACTGCGATTATAGTATTGGTTTTGAACTCTTTTTTATATAAATAATCCTTTAACTGTTTCTCACTCTTAATAGCATTGGTCATATACTTGATAGCAGAATTTAGCGCTATCAATTCCATACTCTCATCTACTGCTAAATCAAATTTGTCCTCATCAATATCGCCTGTCTTGACACCTCTCTTCACTATAATGTCACTATGTAATAAAAATTCACCTCTGTCTGTATTCGCGACAAATATGTTGGCATTCCGTGAAGACTGCAATCTAATACTCTCTATTCTCATGAAATAATTATACCATAAATACAGAAATGATACAAATTTTTAGTAGCATACATTAGTAAGAAAAAAGGACGAATATCGTCCTTTTATACAATAGTCAAACCTTCCATTTTGA
Organism: uncultured Christensenellaceae bacterium; assembly: GCA_949902685.1. Taxonomy (GTDB): domain Bacteria; phylum Bacillota; class Clostridia; order Christensenellales; family UBA1242; genus Onthoplasma. Next base: position 3,029 of record CATLDS010000057.1, read on the forward strand.
TTAAATCATAACACGATGCTAAAATATTCAAATATGATGTTGTACCAGACACTTTATCAAATTGCTCCACCCACGGTTTCTTGTATTCGTCCTTCCAAAAGTTAGACTTAGTAAACTTATCAATCTCACCTATCGTCTTAGCACCCATTATATCAAAGTATATGTCTTCAGCATCGGGAGAACGTTTCAACTTAAGGTAGGTATGTGTAGGGAAACGTTTGTCACCAGTATCTACAGTATAACCTGATATCTCCTCCACATTGCCATATAATCTATCCATTGTAGCCTTCATTATATCTAGCGCCAATTCACAACAATGACCGCAAGTATATTTGTGAACAATCTCTTCATCTGTGAGACCATTCTCGCGCTCTAATTCTTTAATAAAACCTATTATAGCAGAAATATTGTCCTCTAGTTTACTATCTTTAGACAAAATTAACTCTTGCATACATACCTCTATTAAAATAATAATACAAATTGAGAATTTGTCAAGAAAATACACAAATTTAAAATTGCTTTGAATATTTAGTTATGCTATAATACTTTTATTAAGGGGGGATATAATGAAAATCAAAAATATAGTAGCATACGAAGTAATTGATAGCCGTGGTAATCCAACCGTAGAATGCGAGGTTACTCTAGAGAATGGCATACACGCTACAGCGATTGTGCCTAGTGGTGCATCTACTGGTGAGAGAGAGGCTCTAGAATTAAGAGACGGAGGAACTCGTTTCCATGGCAAAGGTGTATTGAATGCCGTTGACAATGTGAACAAAATACTTAGAAAAGAAATAGTTGGTATGGATGTCAGTAAGCAAGAATTGATTGATAATAAAATGATTGCTCTAGACGGTACTGAATTCAAAACTAATCTCGGTGCTAATGCCATTTTATCTGTCAGTTTAGCAGTGTCTCGATCTAACGCAATCAACAAAAATAAACCGTTATTTAAAACTTTCGGTAATGGTTGTACTCTACCCGTACCTATGATGAATGTAATCAACGGAGGAGCACATGCAGATAGTAATGTGGATTTCCAAGAATATATGATAGTGCCAGTGGGCGCTAGGACATTCAACGAAGCAATGCAATTCGCGGGTGAGACTTTCGTTGAACTAAAGAAAGTGCTCAAGTCCATGGGCTACCCTACCGCTGTAGGTGATGAGGGTGGTTTCGCTCCTAATTTCAAGGACAATGAGCAACCACTACAAGCAATAGTGCAAGCCATCAAAAATGCAGGATACGAACCTAAAAAAGATATTGCTATAGCGATGGATGTGGCAGCAAGTGAATTCTACAATCCTAAGACTAAAAAGTACGAACTAGTTAAGAGCAATGGAGGTAGTTTAACAAGTGCACAAATGATCAAATGGTACACTGATTTAATCAAGCGCTACCCTATCATCTCCATAGAAGATCCTTTGAGTGAAAATGATTGGGATGGTTGGGCAAAAATGACTGAAAAATTAGGACAAAAGATACAAATTGTAGGTGATGATATTTTCGTCACTAATCCTAAAATTTTAAAAGAAGGTATCGATAAGAAAATTGCTAACGCAATATTAATCAAACTCAACCAAATAGGCAGTCTAACAGAGACCCTACAGACTACAAGGCTTGCTCAAGAAAACGGATATAATACAATTATATCACATCGTAGCGGTGAGAGCGAAGACACTACAATAGCCGACCTCGCTGTCGCTATTAATGCTGGACAGATTAAGTCGGGCTCAATATGTCGTACAGACAGAGTGGCGAAATATAATCAACTTATACGTATAGAGAGAAATTTAGGTAAAAGGGCAAAATTTGGTCTATGATAATCACTATTGACGGACCTGCTGGCAGTGGAAAATCTACTGTAGCAGATTTCTTAGCAAAAAAATTAAAATTTATTCATTTTAATTCCGGTTCACTCTATCGCGGAATTACTGCACACTTAATTAATATTGGTGCAGATTTCAAAAACCTTGGTACTTTAGATTTTCACTCTCTAAAATTGGAAACTAAATTCATAAAAGG
>CATLDS010000058.1 GCA_949902685.1 uncultured Christensenellaceae bacterium
AATATCCTTTGTACAGTTTTCTTTAGATCTCTAGCGCCTAGTAATGTGGTATAAGCCTCATCTACAATTTTTCCCAACAATGCTTCATCGTATTTTAGTTTAATATTGTTTGCATTATTTTTTTCTAAGAATATCTTTACTTTATTATCCATGAATTTTTTAGCAATTTTTATATAAGACTCTCTAGTTAATGAATTATATTCTATTACAGCATTAAATCTAGCTAGCAATTCTTTTCTCAATCCTTCACCATTGGACAATTTATCTTCAGTGCGTACGTCATCTTTATTGAAACCCATTTGAGTTACGTATGTACTTAGGTTAGTAGTGCAGAATATTAAGTTGTTTTTTAGTGAGAATTTTTTACCTTTTGCATCTACGAATTCAGCTTCATCTAATGAACGCATTAATATATCTAAGCATGAGTACTCGGCTTTATCAATCTCATCGAATAGTATTACACCATCTGGGTGTTCTTTGAGAAAGTCTGTGAATGGATTAGGGTCTCCGTATCCTACATAATTAGGAGAAGCACCTACGAGACGAGATATATCTTCACGTGTTTTGAATGTAGACATATCTACAGTATAAATGTTGTCGTTACACATGAGATGTGCTACGGCTTTGGCGGTCTCAGTTTTTCCTACACCAGTAGGGCCTGTGAGTAGGAAAGTGGATACAGGTTCGTCATTTGATTTAAATCCTACTAATGAGCCAAGTATGTTGTCTACAATTTGAGAAGTTGCTTTTTCCTGACCTATTACATAATTATTTATTTCACGTAATCTGGTATAGTTATTGATTTCCTTGGTCATGTCTTTTTCTGCTTTTCTTTCTATTGTTTTAACGACTTGTGATTTGAATGAATCTTTTACTTTATCTACTTTATAAGTATAGTTACTCAATAATTTTTGTACACTCGCCATTATATTTGAGTATTTTAGACCTGTTATGTCTATTTTAGATAAATAATGTTCATATAAATTCTCAATAGAAATATCTTTGTTTTCCATATTTTGAATAAAGAAGATAGTATTAATGAAATTTTCCAATGGTTTAAATCTTTTTTCACTTGCTTCGTCCATCGATCTATTAGGGAAATAACTAAACATAGAAATATCAAAATCAAGTATTAAGAAGTCTTCAATACTGAAAGGGTCATTAAGAGAATTTTCTGGGTCTATTCCAAAATGATTATACAATATGTCAGGACGATTTTCTCCAAGTATATTAATATCATCAAATATGCTATCTTCTTTATGTGAGTCATATAGATATTCGTCTATATCTGTGTCAGCTAAGTATTCATCATGTTTTATAGATTGGTGTAGGTCTTTAAGTGTTAAACCAGCTTTATCTAGATAATAGAGTAAGAAACCAGCGATATTAATGTCTTCTAATTTTTTTGCAGATAAACAATCAACCGCATTAAATAGTAGCACAGTATAGAAGAACTCTGCTGCCTTTCTCTTCTTTCCTCCATTGAATGGTAGAATGTTAGGATATGCTACATTATATACTTCTTTCAATGAGATGTCTGCTACGTTATGTTTCATTAGTTCCTCCAATTTTCAATATTATAACATACAAAAATATAGATTTCAATACCTATTTTAAAATTTATTACTAGATTATACTTGTATTCAAACGGTAAAAAACATTTTACATTTTATATCGTTTTGGTTATAATTAAATTAGTAATTATTAGGAGTTTAGAATGAAAATCGTTGTTGATGCCTTTGGTGGAGATTATGCACCATTGGAGATTGTGTCTGGAGCTGTGAAAGCGCTACAGGCAAATTTAGATTTAAAAGTAGTGCTTGTTGGAGATAAAGATAAGATTACAGATATCTTACAGAGTCTAGTCTTTGTGTCTGACAGACTAGAGATAGTTCATGCACCCGACGTGGTTGGTATGGATGAGGTGCCTACTGTCGCTATTAGGACTAAGAAGACATCTAGTATAGTGGTGGCTTACGATTACCTTAAACAAAATGATGATGCAGTCGCTTTGGTTAGTGCTGGTAGTACGGGTGCTACTCTTACAGGTGCTGTCTTGAAATTAGGTCGCATACCTAACATATCTAGGCCAGCATTAGCGCCAATTCTTCCTACGGTTAATGATAAGGGTGTAATGCTCCTCGATGTCGGTGCGAATGCTGATTGCAAGGCTGATAATTTGTTGCACTTCGGTATTATGGGTGCAGAATATATGCGCGCTATGGGCGTGAAGAAACCAAAGATTGGTCTACTCAACATTGGTACTGAGGAAGAGAAGGGTAGCGAGATGATTAAAGAGGCTCATCAACTACTCAAGAAATCTAAATTAAATTTTGTAGGTAACATTGAGGCACGTGATGTATTACGTGGTTTAGTAGATGTTGTGGTTTGTGATGGCTTCTCTGGTAATGTTTGCTTAAAGACGATTGAAGGTACAGCTGAAATATTATTTGGAGAGATTAAGGATATTACTAAATCGTCATTTAAGGCGAAATTAGGTGCGCTCTTACTTAAAAAGAACTTGTATGATATGAAGAAAAAATATGATTATAAGAATTTTGGTGGTGCACCGTTACTTGGCGTCAAGAAGATTGTTTTGAAATGCCATGGTAATAGTAAAGCCGAGAGCGTGTCTACTACGATTGAACAGGCTTATAAACTGGCAAGTAATCATTTAATAGAGAAAGTGACTAAAGCAGTAGAGAAAAATGAAGAATAGTTTTTTAGATTTATTTGAAAAGTGTAGCGAAGAGTTGAAAACTCTAGCCTTTACACATTCATCATACGCCCATGATAAAGGGATTGAGAGCAACGAGAGGATAGAATTTTTAGGTGATTCGGTTTTATCTGCTATTGTAAGTGATTATCTCTATAAGCATTATCATCAAGATGAAGGCAAGATGAGTAAAATCCGCTCTAACTTCGTATGTACAGAGAATTTGAGTGACCTTGCTAAATCATTAAACATTGCTCCACGTATATTGATAGGGAAGAGTTTTAAGGGTAAGGATCTATCCAATTCAATATTAGCAGATACTATAGAGAGTATGATAGGTGTGATGTATTTGTCGTTTGGACTGCATTCAATTTCTAGTGCGGTACTCAATGCCCTTAAAGTAAAAGAACGTTTAAAGTCAGGTATGAGAGCGAATGATTATAAGAGTGAACTACAAGAGTACATTCAAGATAAACATTCATCATTAAAGTACACTGCAGAGACTTATGAAACCAAAGGTGGACAGATGAATTTTCGTGCTAATATTTATATTAATGGTGAGTTTGTATCATTTGGTCAGGGCTCTACCAAAAGAGAAGCCGAGCAGAATGGTGCGAAAATAGCTTTAGAAAAGTTGAGGAATAAATAATGTATGGTGATTGGTTTTTGAAGAAAACAGAGCGTGCGATAGAGAACAATAGACCAGTACGTATAAATATTCACTTAGAGTTAAGTGATGAAGTAAGGACATCTGTTTATAATCTTAATAGGACTATGAATAAGGATATACGCCATGTGATAGAGTATGGTAGGCACTCGATTATAAAACCGCATATTAGCTTATTGCAAGGTGATATCGTTAATTTTAGTAAGTGTGATAAAGTAATTAGTTCGTTAGAAAAAGTTATTAAAAATTATAATCAACCTATTAATGTTGAATTTGATAAATTCGTACCTTCTGCGAATAAAACTTGGTTGTTTTTGTATTTAAAAGACAATGCTACAATTAATAATTTAATTAAAGATTTAACCACCGAATTAAAAGGTACAATGATGAATTTAAAATATTTAGGTACACCACATATCAGTATTACCAAATCGGACTATCTAGAAGAGAACTTAAAATATGTGGATGATTTAGTAGTTCCTGAAGGATTTGTCGCTAACAGACTAGTAATTAGTCTAGGCGGTAATTGTGGAACTGTGTTAAAAGATATTAAAATTTATAATTTATCAAACTAAATTATTTAATAAAACTTTTGAATTAAAAATAGTTTGACAAAAAATTTAGTTAGTGATAAAATGCAATAAAATTAAGGAGTTATTATGTTATTTGAACCACCTATAGATGTATTAGCAAGACAAGCAGGATGCAGATATGCAGCAACTGTTATTATTGGTGCTAGAGCGAAAGATTTGGAGAATAAGATATCTGCACTACTTAACGGAAGTGCCAATCTTGCTATCGATTATGCTGCTAACGAACTCATGAGAGGTGAGATTGTAGGGGTTCAGTCTAAATAGTCATGTACGCATCAGTTTCTGTAGATATATCCAATGATGCTGTCGATAGGGTATTCGACTATGTGGCGCTTGCAGATACCGAAGTAGGTATGCGAGTTCAAGTTCCCTTCGCTGGCAGAGTAGTGTTAGGTTATGTTATATCGCTCAGTGATACTACCAATTTTGACGCGAGCAAAGTCAAATCAATTATCAAAAATTTAGATAGTGTTCCTAAACTTAAACCAGAGATTATGGAGTTGAGTTTTTATTTGGCTGAACACTTTTTTTTGCGTTTAAGTGATGCAATTAAATTAGTGCTTCCGTCATGTGTTCGACTAGATAAGCAGAGCGAACAATATGATTACAAGTTGTCTCTTATTAAAGATATTGATACTGCTATACATATTATTGGTAAACGTGCTAAAAATCAATTATCTGCTGTGGCGTTTTTGAATGAACAGGGTGAATGCGATTTCGCTTATATGGTTAATTTGTTTGGTAGAGCCAGTATCAATGCGTTGGTAGAAAAAGGCATTGTCGGTAAGAATAGCATTAGAAGATTGCGTTCTCCAGAAAGTAGTCATGTAACATCACAGCGAAATATATTGACACCTATGCAACTAAATGCTGTCAATACTATAACGGATAAAGATGAGACATTTCTTCTAAAAGGTGTTACAGGCAGTGGTAAGACAGAAGTGTATATGACAATTATCGAAAATGCACTTCAATCTAATAAGTCCGCTATAATGTTAGTGCCAGAGATCTC
>CATLDS010000059.1 GCA_949902685.1 uncultured Christensenellaceae bacterium
CCCATAGCATTATTGAGATTACGTGATATTACACTACACTCTATTCTATCTTTAGTAATAGCATTAATCTTAAGGTGATAATCGTACCCGTCACCATTGAACGCAACTATCTCATCACCAATCTTGCACCTACGCACTTTAGATAGATGTTGTGCTTCCTGTCCTGCGATGGTTACCACGTCATCTTTTTTCTCTAAAAAATAGTATCTATTATCCATTCTTACCTTTTAGACTTTGTATCGCCTCGTACGCATCATTGTTATATATATAATTACCACTCACTAAAATGTCTGCACCAGCCTTGACACAAGTAGCACCAGTCTTGTCATTAATACCACCGTCTACCTCTATTAGTATCTCGCTATTAAGTGAACGGACATATTTAATCTTCTTGACTGCATCCTGATTGAATGATTGTCCACCCTTACCCGCTTTAACAGTCATAATCAATATCATGTCAGTGTATTTCAAGAATTGGTCGACCACCTTAATATCAGTATCTAAGTCAATTGCCAGTCCTGCTAATTTTTTGTGCTTACGAATTTTTTTAAGAATTTTAATAAGAGCCTCAGGTGTCTCAAACACTTCATAATGTACAGTAATGATATTGGCTGGTGATTTGATATACTTGTCAATCACTTTCTCTACATTCTTAACCATCAAATGAGCATCAAAAAGAAGTGCTGATTTCTCTCTCAACTGTTCAAAATAAGTGAAATCAATCGTCTTATATTTAACGTATTCACCATCCATAACATCCAAATGATAGACGTCCGCACCATAATTCTCTATACGGTTAAGAAACTCTATCTGTGCTGACATATTCCTACCTGCTGGCAAACTAGATGCCGCCACAACTACTTTACGCATATTACACTCCTATGACTTATTATAGCATAATTTTCTTTATTTTAAAAGTAAATATATATACGATATTATATTTAATTTACTTATTGACAAAACAAAAATTTGTGCTACATATACATAAATTCGTGAGGTAAATTATGAACAATTTAGTATATTGATAGAAAAAAATAAGAGATTATTATACACGAAGAAAATGATGAAATTAACATCGTAGATAATCTCATAGACCGCTTATAAAGAAGAACACAACTTGAGTTGTGTTCTTTATTTATTCTTCAAGGTCTTAGCACGAAGCATTCCGCACGCACCCTCTATGTCACTACCCTGACTACGTCGAAGTGTGGTAGATACACCAGCATCAACGAGTTTCTTCACAAATTCTCTTGCTTCTTGTCTCGTGGTTGCTTTCAAACTGCCACCATTAGGATTGAGACATATCACATTCACATGACATAGCAAACCATGTGTAAGATTTTTAAGATTAGATATATCAATATCTCTATCGTTTACACCTTTGATTAAGCAGTACTCAAACACTACTCGCCTACCATTCTCATTAACATAAGATTTCAAGGCATCAATTATCTCTTTAATAGTATATCGATTAGCGATAGGCATAATGGTCTTACGCACTCTATCCTCAGTAGCATGAAGTGAAACACATAGTGTGATGTTGTAATTTAGTTTACTGAACTCATATATTCTGTCTACCAGTCCACAAGTTGAGATAGAAATATTCCTCTCACTTAGATGAAAACCAGATTTGTCTGTAATCAAATCCAACCACTTTACTACATTATCATAGTTATCAAATGGCTCTCCACTACCCATTAGCACAATATTAGTGAAATTTCTGTCCGTACATTTACCATTATCTGCATTCACTACCGCTATAGTGGACAACATCTCACCAGCAGTCAAATCGCGTACTCTTCCGTTAGTAGTAGAAGCACAAAACTTACAACCCATTCTACAACCTACTTGAGTAGACATACATATAGTATTACCATAGTCTTGGTGCAAGAACACACACTCAACTATATTATCATCGCAGAGTTTCAACAGATATTTTTTAGTACCATCAAGTCCTTTTAATGTCTGGTATATTGTAAGAGGCTTGAGTACAAATTTTTCTCTCAAACTTTCAATCATCGCTTTAGGTAATGTAGTTTGCTCATAATCTTTACCTTGTAACACGGCATCAAAAACTTGTTTGGCACGAAATTTAGGATAGTCTGCCAATAGATTTTCTATTTCACTACGTGTATAATCACTAAATACTTTCAATGATGTCTCCTAACTTAAATTTACCAGCATTCATATATGATAATGCCAGCATCTTTTGCTTACCCTCTGGCTGAATGTATAATATCTCTATAGCACCATCTTTAGTGCCGATAACTAGTCCATTCTTACCATCGCAAGATAGTATTTCACTCGGCATACCTTCTCTATTAGAAACAGAGGCAAATGCGACTTTATATCTAGCACTGTTATACATAAAATAGCAATTCTCCAATGCTCGAATTTTGTTGCATAGAACTACCGATGGTGAATTGAAGTCTAGCAAATAATCTTCCTTCTTTATCATTGGAAAGTATGTTGCATCTGCTTCATTTTGCTTAATAGGATGTGCAATATAACTCTCTATATTATTCAAAAACTCCACTATACACTCTACACCTAGAGTAGCAAGTTTATCGAACACACTAGATGAAGTATCGATATCATCAATGGTTATTTCTCGCTGAAGATACATATCACCGCAGTCAAGACCTAGTTCAGTACGCATAATAGTGACACCTGTACTCTTCTCACCATTCATTATAGCCCACTGTATAGGAGATGAACCTCTGTATTTAGGCAACAAACTAGCATGAACATTAAAAGTGCCCAACTTAGGTATATCTAATATATTCTGTTTAATGATTTGACCATAACTTGCGGTTATGAATACGTCTGGATTAAGGTCTTTTAGTACTCCTTCTCCCTCAAGATTTAATTTGTTAAACTGATAGAGTTGAATGTTATTTTTGATACAAAATGATTTGATTGATGAATATGTTATCTTATTGTTCCTACCATTGACCTTATCCGGCTGTGAAACAACACCGACAACATTAAATCCGTTGTCTATCAAACCCTTTAATATAGTTGTACTAAATTCACCCGTACCGAAAAATACTATTCTCATTAATCCTCGTCTTCTAGTTCTACCCATTTAGGCGGAGTACAAATCTTATCAATATAAAGGACACCTTCTAGATGATCACTCTCATGACACACACACACCGCCGTCCAATCTTCACATGATAACGTAAATTGATTACCATATCTATCAAAAGCCTTAACGCTGATTTTCATAGGTCGCTTAACATAATTAAATGGTTGAGTGACGCTGAGACAGCCTTCCTTCTTGTACTGCTCACCACTTGCAGAAGTAATCTCTGGATTAATGAATTCGATCTTCATACCATTGATATTAATGATAAACACTCTTTTAAGCACACCTACTTGTACTGCACTAAGTCCTGCACCAAGTTTAGCATCCAGAGTCTCCCACATATCATCCAATAGTTCCCATAATTTCTCGTCAAATGCCTTTACGGGCTTACTTTTCTTACGTATAAAATTGTCTGTGTAAGGTACTACCTCTCTAATTGCCATAATTTACCTCAAATTGTTTGGATTTATCTCAACGAATATTGAAACATCTTTTTCTATTATATCACTTATAGAATAGAAATCACAAGTTATTTTATCATCAGGCACAAATCTTGTCAAAATTTGATACCTATATTTTGTCTGTATGCGTTTAACTGGAGCTGGCATTGCCTGTAAGAATATTATATCTCTACCATACTTTTCTTTCAATTCACACGCTTTATCGTAAATCTTCTTAGTTACTTCTTTCGCCCTATTATCACTGCTACTGCTGACTAATATCCTTAAAATGTTGCTAAACGGCGGGAATTTAGTAGTAGCACGTACATTGATCTCTTTATCATAAAAGTTTTGATAATCATATTGAGTGGCAAATCGATACACATAATGTTTAGGTGCATAAGTCTGCAATACTACGGACCCATCTCCATTCTTTCTACCCGCTCTACCCGCCACCTGCGTAACTAACTGGAAGGTACGTTCATTAGATTTATAGTCACTATTATATAAACTAACATCGGCATCTAATATTCCAACAAATGCAACGTTAGGATAATCGTGACCTTTAGCAATCATTTGAGTACCAACTAAAATACTTGGAGTAGTATTTGCAAATTGCTCTAAAATATTTTTGTGTGCATTCTTGCCTCGAGTAGTGTCATTATCCATTCTAAATATTGGAACATCAAACATTTTGCTCAAATCATCACATACTCGCTCTGTACCTAAAGCTCCATATTTAATATTTGTACTATTACAATTAGGACAATTCGTCAATGCATGATACCGTTTGCCACAGAAATGACATTTCAACTCATTATCCTCTTTATGATAAACTAAACTAACTTCGCAATCATCACATTTCGCTCTATATCCACACTCTCGACACATCATAAATGATGCAAAGCCCCTACGATTGATAAATAATATGGCTTGCTTCTTATTTGCGATACATTGCTCTAACTTGGATAATAACTTTTTACTATAAGGAGTAGTATTGCCGTCTAATAACTCGGCTAACATATCAACAACTTCAATATTAGGCATTGGAATACCATTAATACGTTCAGGTAATTCAACTAAATGATATCTTCCATCTTTAGCCTTCTTGAAACTCTCAATGCTAGGTGTTGCGCTACCTAAGATAAGTGGACAATGATTATATCTTGACCTAAACTCTGCTACATCGTGTGTGATAAATCTAGGATTAGTTTCGCTTACATAAGAGGTATCATGCTCTTCGTCTATTATTATTACACCCACATTATCAATAGGAGCAAATATTGCAGATCTAGCACCAAGTACTACTTTAGCCTGTCCAGTGAATATTCTATCCCACTCATCATATCGCTCCCCTTCACTAAGTCCGCTATGCAATACAGCGACTAGCCCCGGAAATCTAGAATTAAATCTATC